>JAADIR010000115.1 GCA_013151245.1 Chlorobiota bacterium | reverse complement strand
ATTAGGCAATCCGTAAACGCCCAACTCGCTATCTTTTTGCCAAAGTAAAATTTGCGCGAGCGTTTGATTTCATGAGCATTTTTTACAATACTTCTTCAACCATTTTAGAGTCACCTTTATAATTAATAATTGATTTGTTTGAGGAAAAATCAATTGTTAAAACGCACAAGTTTTTACCCTTTTCCCATTTGAGTTCAATATTGTTTATTCCTGTTGAAGTAACTTTAAACTTACCGTTGAATGCGGGATATTCGTTTCGAAAACGGATTAGTTTAAGCAATCTTTGAACGACGGGCTTTTTAACGGCGCTATCAATTTCGTTAACGGAAAAATTATGACGATTTATTTCGCGTCCGTCAATTACGCCGTTTTTGTTAACGCTATCATTTTTACCGGCAAGAAGCCCGACATAATAAACTTGCGGAATGCCGGGAGTAAAAAACTGTATTGCTCTCGCCGCAATGTACGCGTCGTCGTCGCAATTAAGAAGCGAATAAAAAGCGCCTCTAATTTGGTGAACGTCAAAACCGTCTTTGGATTTAAATTTCGGAGAAAAAATGCGGCTGAGATTTGCGCCTCGTTCAAGGCAAACATCCACAACCTTTTTAAGCTCTTGCGGTTCTACCAAATCGTTTAAGTCGGGTATAACCGGAACTCCGTCGTGGCAGTCCAACATAGTAAATTGTTTTTCAGGTCTGATTTTTAAATACTTATAAAGCCGCGAACTGTTTTTTGTAATTATCGCTTCGAGAACGGCGTAAGGTAAAATAAAATCATATATCCAATTTCCATGTTCGGAAAGTTTGAATTGCGTTGAATAATGAGCGTGCACTTCCGGAAGTATTTCTATATTTAACAGACGAGCTTGTTCCTTAAACCAATTTAGGAACCGATAAATTTCCGGTTCAATAAAAAAGCAGCTTGTTCCCCGCTTTTTTATTACGTAGCCGACTGCGTCAAGGCGAATCATTTTTATATTATTTTCACTGAAATTGGTTAAAAATTCAACCAATAATTTTCGCGTCGTTTGTGATTTTACGTCAATATCAATCTGTTCCGAAGGAACGGTTTTCCCAAACGAAGTCCAAACTTTTTCAATTTCGCCGGTTGCTTCAATTTTATATTCCGAAAATGGTTCGGTTCTGCGTAAAAATATTTTTTCAATTTCTTCTTTCGAGGGATTATTATCCGGCCAAATTTTATCGATTGTAATAAACATATCGGCATATTTTGACTTTCTTCCATATTTAAGAAAATCCTGAAAATAAATTGATTGTTTTGAAATATGATTAACCATTAAATCAACCATAATATCAAAATTTTTGCTTATTTCACGTATATCTTCCCAATCGCCGAATTCCGGTTCAATTTCAAAATAAGTTAAAGGCGCAAAACCTCTGTCGCCCGAAGAAGGGAAAGGGGGTAAAATATGAATTCCGCCTTCAAAAATATCCGCAAAATATTTTAGAAGAACGTCGTTAAGAGTTTGTAAATTGCCTCCTAACGAATCGGGATATGTAATAAGCTGAACTTTATTTTGGATTTCCATTTTAATCAGATATTTATGCCGTAAGTAAAAATACTTTTAAAATGTCTTCTATGAATTTCTATCGATAACATCATAATTTTTAGTAATTACAAAATCCGCCAACTGAATGTGTCCGGCAATAATTTTATGTTCCGTCGTTAAAACCTGTTCAATAAAAGGATCGTTTACTTCATTTCCTCTATTTCTTTTCACTCTGTGTTCGAGGGTGTCTAATCTGTTGCGGGCAATAAATATTCTAATATCGACATTTTTCAGCAATGATGCATAGGTTCCTTCGGCAATAACAACTTCGACGCCGTTAAGATTAATTGTTTCTTGTTCAATCGAATTATTTTGATAATCAACCAATGGTTTTGTTATTTCCGCTTTTCCTTTTACCGCGTCAATTAAATTACTTTCCAAAGCGTCTAAATTTACTTCAACATGAGGTCCCAGCCATTCAGGGTCTTCCCTTCTTTTGGCGTCGTTGGATTTTGGAGGCAAATGGAAATAATCGTCTTGCCCAAGCACAACCGACTTAACGCCATATTTTTTAAGCTCGTCGGCAATAGCTTTTGCAGTTTCCGATTTGCCGCTTCCCGATTCGCCGGCAACCGAAATTATAAATCGCGTGCGGCAGTTCTTTATTTTGTCAATTAATTTGGAAACAATAATAACGGCGGCAATTTGATGACGAACTTCCACTAAAACAATATCGCCTTTCATATAAACTCTCCAATTAAATACGAAGGTAAAAAACAATTTTCTTGCCGTAGGAATAACCTTAATAAACATCGGCAATCAATTACCAAAAACTAATAACCAATACGGCTGTCAGCGCAAGTAAAATAACCGAATAGTATCTGTAATTTACGTACCAAGGCTGAAGTTCCAATTCCAATGTTTCCGCTTTATAAAATGCAGGCGTCCATAAATACGGTTTTATTTTTTCTTCGTCCGGTTCTTTTGTAAATAACGTTGAAATAATTTGAATAGCAATGGAAATTAGGAATAAAATAACCGCTACATATAAAAAATGAAGTTTAAAAATGTGTAAAATTTCAATCAACACAAAAAAGAGAGCGCCGATGCTAAGACCGGATACAAGCGTAATAAAAGCTCCTTTGGCGTTAGCGCGTTTCCAAAATATTCCGAGAATAAATAACGCTACAACGGGAGGAATTGCATACGAGAGTATTTTTTGAAGATACTTATACAGCGATGAAAACTTTTCAATTTCCGGCGCCCAAAGAGCGGCTAAAACCATAAACAATGCGGTAAACCCGCGCCCAACCCACATCAATTGTTCGCTTGTTAAATTCGGTTTATATTTTTTTACAAAATCCATCGTAATTAATGTTGAAGCTGAATTCAAAGTTGAATCGACTTGGGACATTAACGCGGCAATAAAACCGGAAATAACGACTCCAAGTACGCCCGCCGGTAATAAATCAAAAATTAATGTCGGATAAACCATATCGGGATTAGATAAATTCGGATATAAAAATCTTGCCAAAATTCCCGGCAAAACCATTATGAACAAAACCGGAAGTTTTAACAGTCCGGCAAAAAGCGCGCCCAGTCTGCCGTGCGTTATGTTTTTAGCGCTTAAAACTCTCTGCACCATAAATTGATTAGTACACCAAAAATAAAAGCCTAATAGCGGAACTCCGGTCAGCAATCCTAACCAAGGCACGCCGGGATCGTTCAAGGGGCGAACCAAACTTAGCATTTCCGGAGGGGTGGCGGCGACAACGTGCGACCAACCGCCTATTTTCATAAACGCTGCTATTGTCATTATAAGCGACCCGATTATCAGCAAAACAGCCTGTACAACATCAGTGTACATTACGGCGGCTAATCCGCCGGCAATAGTATAAACGCCGGCAATTAATGCTATTACAACTATTGTTTCCCACATAGGTATTGAGGGGAAAATAAGTTTCATAAGTAATCCGCCGGCATAAAGGCTGCCTGCAGTATCTACAACAATATTTAAAAATAACGTAAGTATTGAAAATATTTCTCTCGAACGGCTATCGTACCGTTTTTCCAGAAATTCCGGCATTGTAAAAATCTTGGATTTGAGGTAGAACGGAAGAATAAAAATTACGAAGAAAACAAGGACAATGGAAGCCATCCATTCATAATTATAAACCGAAATGCCGGTGCTATATGCGTCTCCGGCTAAACCGACTAAAGTAGTGCTTGAAATATTAGAAGCAAAAAGCGAAAAACCTATTAGGGGCCAAGTCATGGAACGCCCCGCTAAAAAGTAATCTTCGGCGGTTTCATGTTTTTTTGCAAAATATAATCCGAGAACTATTACAAAAACAGAATAGATTCCGATAATTACCAGATCGATAGGATGTAAATTGAATTCAGGCATAAATTGTTCCAAATAACTCCGCAATACAATAAGAAAATAATTGTACCGCACACCTTAAAAAAAATGCGCGGTACAATAGGGATGTAGCGTCTATGAATTACAAACTATAACCAAGAGTAAGGGAAATTGAACGTCCGGGAATTGGTCTTGCTCGGACATAATTTACTTGATTTGCTACAATACCGCCGTCTTCGCTTTCAGTTAAACCAAGTACATTTAATATATTATTACCGTTAATTGACGCATAAAAATTATTTGTTATTTGCAGCAGCACAAATGCATTAACCGCGACAAAAGCCGGCATAACTAATTCATTAACGTCTTGAGTGTAAGCGTCTGTTTGTCCGATAAGGCTCAAACCGATAGAGTGCCGTCCTACGGCAATAGTAGGAACAAGACTAAACATTATTGTGGGCTGGCGGCGGGGAATATTTCCGTCGTTATCGCCGGAAGTAATTTTGGCATTCGTATAAGTAAAACCGCCGCGGACGTTAAAAATACCGGCGTTGTATGCGCCTTCAATTTCAACGCCATAAGCGCTATAATCATTTTTGATTATCTTTTGAGTCGTCGCTTCAAATCCGCCTTCTTCGGTTGTGCCGGCATAAAAACCGGTAACATACAAACCGCCGTTTGCAAATAATTGTTTATAGCCTAATTCGCCTTGGTCGATTAAATCTTTGGCGTTTAATGTCGTTCCGCCGGTATAAGGCAAGCCGGCAAATAAAATACGATCGGCTTTGGCGGAGCCGCCATGACTATATCGCGCAAAGACAGCCTGATTATTTGTAAGCTCATAGTTTGCGCCGACTGAATATGAAACATAATCGTAAGTATAGTCCACGGGCGTTGTGTTCGCATTATCTATTGCGGAAACGCTTTCTTCATTCGGCGAGATAATACCGTCGTTGTTAACGTCAAATTCAGTTTGAACGGGTCCGGCAAAATGACCGGTGACATGACCGTAATCATAACGTACGCTTGCGTCAACGTTAAACGCTTCGTTTATATCGACGTTAACGCCAAAGTAAGGAGCGTCCGTCATATAATCCGTATCGTAATTTCTTTGGCAGCAATTGCCCCAAGCGGGAACGCCGTAAGCGTAAAGACCGTTTTGGCTTAATTTAGTTCCGTCCGCTTTATAAACATCCAATAATTTGGCGTCTTCGCCGTTTAATTCCGTAAGATAAGAATTCCATAACCACGACATTGAGAGCGACTGTTTTGAAAAATAATATCCTAAAGTAAAATTAGCGTTCCCAAATTTTTTCGATATTTTCAAATCGTTAACAATATTGTTAAAATTATTCAATTCGGTATCGAACATGTGAATTCTTAACGCAAGTCCGTTGCCGGCATAACCGGAGCCAAACGGAGAGCCGTCGGTATATTTAAGCGTTGCGCCGTCGCCGCCGATGGATTCCGCAAGGCTTTGCGCGGTTCCGATTTCGGCGGGGAAAGGGGAAAGGAAACGCCCTGAATTTAACGCAATTCTTCCTCTTTCTTCAAATTTCCAGCCGTTTCCAAAGTCGTTAACAAATTCCACTCCGAACGACGTTGATACCGGGTGCATTCCGTCGGCAACGTTGCTTCTTCTTAGCTGCCCGTCGCCGCCAAGCCCAAGATTTTGAAGCAAATAAGGGCTTTGCATTGTTCCGGAAGTAATATCGAATCCGGGTATGGATTCGTATGTAGGAGAATCGTTTGTTCCCGTTACTTTAACCGGCATAGGCATATAACTTATCGCGCGGTCGTTTAAGTATTTAAAATAAAACCTGCCGTAACCGCCGTCGAATAATTTGGTGATATTCAATTTAATTTGACCGCCGTTGTTTCCGGTGTAGCCTGCGGTTCTGGGACCTTCCCCGCTTCTAAAAAAACCGCCGACGTTAAAACTCAAATTATTCGCAATCGGCGAGCCGTAATCAAAATCTACTCTTCTCGTCTGGTAGTCCAATCCGCGCGATATGCTTATGCTTCCGCCTTTTACGGCGCCTGTTTTACTGATAAAGTTAATAATACCCGCCGGCGAGTTGCTCGCCATAGTCGACGCCGAACCTCCGCGAATCGCTTCGATTCTTGCTACGGTATGGTCGGCTCTTAAAAACATATCGGAAGTTGCAAATGCAATATCTCCGAATTGAAGCAACGGCAATCCGTCTTCCTGCAATTGCAGATATTTTGAACCGCCCGAAGAAATAGGAACGCCTCTTACGGTTATGTTTGCATTTCCGTCGCCTCCGGAGGATTCCGAACGAATGCCGGGAATAGTGCGAAATATTTCGGCTGTGCTTCGCGGCGCGGATTTTTCAATATCTTTAATATGCAATGATGAAATAGAGATACTTGACTTAATTTTGGAAACCGGATTTGCAACGCCGGTAACCACAACTTCGCTAAGCCCCAAAACGTCCGGTTTCATTTCAAAATCTTCCGTAAGAGTCGCCCCGTCTTTAATTTCAACCGTCTTCGAAATTGATTTGTAACCTACATACCCTACTATTAAAATATATTTGCCCGAAGGGATATTAGTAATTTCATAGCCGCCGTTATTGTCCGTTGCCGCGCCGAAATTTGTTCCTTTAAGCATAACGTTAACGCCGATAAGAGGACCTTGAGTATCGCCTATTTTTCCGATGATTTTACCGTTATTATTTGTTTGAGCTAAAAGAACGAATGGCATTAATATAAAAAACAGTCCGAATAGTAATTTGAAATGTAACTTTTTGTAACTTTTAACGATCATAATAACTCCTTAATTTGGTTAAAAAAATTTGTTCATTTGGTTTATGCGTGAAATTGAGATTCTAATTTTTTTCATCAGATTATTTTCCAGAGGGCTTTGTAAAACCTATTTATTGTTTAAAATCGTTAGTTAAAATATTTATTTTGCTTCGCCCGCCCGAGTAGAGTAATTATTGTGTTATTCAAAGACTTTTTCTATTAAATACAATAAGAATGCCAAGTAATACAACGACGTCTAATTATCCATAAATGCTTATATAACAAAGCGATAGCTGAATAATACTTATGATTA
Organism: Chlorobiota bacterium; assembly: GCA_013151245.1. Lineage (GTDB taxonomy): Bacteria > Bacteroidota > Ignavibacteria > Ignavibacteriales > Melioribacteraceae > JAADIR01. The sequence goes on along the minus strand of JAADIR010000115.1, from coordinate 10,630 downwards.
CAACAAATAATTTTCAATAATTAATTAGAAAAGATTGGTAAAAGAGAACTTAGTTATTAAAATGATAACTATTTTAGGTTAAGTTGTTTTAATAATCTATGAAAATTTGATTTAGCCAAACCAAGACGCTTAGCCGCCTCGGTATCCGTTGGGAAAAGATTTCGGACGGCTTGAATATATTTAAAACGAAAGTTTTTTTCCGCCTCTTTTAGCGGAATGATGAAATCTTTATCAGGCGCAGTAACATTTCCCAATTCTTCAAATTCTCTTTTAATTTGGTCGGTTAAACACATTCGCACAACGTCCATATTTATTTCGCCGTTTTGTAAAAGAAGCATTCTTAATACGAGGTTTTTTATTTGCCGAACGTTTCCGTACCACGAAAATTCCGTTAAATAATCCATTGCTTTGGAAGAAATAGATAAATGAGGCACGGCGTACTCTTTGCGATATTCATTCAGGAAATATTTGATTAAAGGTTCGATATCGTCTTTCCGTTCCCTAATAGCGGGAATATGAATGTTTAAGATGTTCAAACGATAATAAAAATCCTGCCGGAATTTTTTTTGTTTCACCAACTGCGAAAGGTCTTTGTTTGTCGCCGAAATAATGCGAACGTCAACCTTGTGTTTCTTTTTACGTCCTATTTTATCAATTTCGCCGCTTTCCAGCGCTCTTAATAATTTTGCTTGCGCGTTCAACGAAAGATCGCCGACTTCGTCTAAAAAAAGAGTGCCTTTATGAGCTTGTTCAAACAAACCGGTTTTTTCCTCTCTTGCGTCCGTAAAAGCTCCCTTCGTATGCCCGAAAAATTCGCTTTCAAAAAGCGTGTCGGGAATAGCCGAACAATTAACGGTTACAAAATTTTCAAATCGTTTTTTGCTAAGATAATGGAGATGCGTTGCGATAAGTTCTTTGCCCGTTCCCGATTCTCCGGTAATTAAAATATTGGCGTTAACGTCGGCGTATTTTGATATAAAAAATTTAATCTGCTGAATTTGCGACGACGTTCCTATAATTTTTTTCTTTAACAGATTATCGTGAACGTTATTTTCCAATTTGGAAAGAGTTGCGTCGCGTTCGCTAATCAGCCAAGATTTTTCTAATTGCAGTTGTCGCTTTTCAAAAGCATTTTGAATAGCTAATAAAAAATCAGTCGGCTGATAGATAAAATCTTCAATATCAATCGGGTTTTTAGTTCCGAACCACGAAGCGCCGCTTTTAATTAATTTTTCGGCAAAATCAATATCGGTTTGGTTTAGCGTCATTTTTGTTATAATAATTATCTGCAAAGACGGGTCGATTTTTTTTATTTGGGAAATAAGTTCCACTCCGTATAATCCGCCGGAAATTTGATAATCCAAAATTATTACGTCATAATCGTCCGAATTGTCTTCTATAATCTGCAAAGCGTCCCTCCCCGAGGAGACCACATTTTTAACGTCCATCATATTCTTAAACGGTTCCAATGTGTTTACAATCCTTTTTACGTCGTAGTCTTCGTCTTCAACAATAAGTATTCTAATTTTTTCCTTAATCATAATTTCATCCTTAATTTACCGGAATTTTAATTGTAAACGCCGCTCCATCTTTTGTATTGCCTGCGGAAATAAGCCAGCCGCAGCGCTTGCAGTTTTCGTTTGCGATGTAACATCCGTAACCGGCGTTTTCGGCGCCGTCTTTTGTGGAAATATGTTCTTTAAATATGTTTTGAACTTCCGATTTATCATATTCTAAAAATTCCGGTTTTATCCCGATTCCGGTATCGGCTATTTTTACAATTATCCGGTTTTGCGAACTTTCAAATTTTGTGGAAATAATAATATCTATTTTTTTTGTTTTGTTATGATCGACGGCGTTATTAATTATCGGTTCGAAAATTTCCCAGGCGACATATTCATTAATATGAATCGGGGGACAGTTTTTGTCTAACCGCATATTAAATTTGTATTGGTCTCCTTCTTTATAAACCCGCCGAAAAATATTGTTTACAATAAAATTCAACAAATCGTTTATGTCGGTGTTAAAAGATGCGTTTCTAATAACGTGAATCGGAGGCGTTATAGTTTTCATTTCATAAATTGCTCTTCCGATAAAATTCATATATTTGTTAAGTCTAACGCTTATTTCCGGATTATCTTTGTTCGGACATTTCTGTAAATCCTCTTTTGCGAAACCGATTATTTTTGCGACTTTGTGCTGCGCGTGATAAATGCGCCTTGCAAAGCTGGCTTCTTTACGCGTTTCAATCAACTGCGTCAGCTGCTTTTCTTTTTGTTCAAACAATTCGGATTTTGCAATGTCGCGCTCGTTGATTACGTAATTTGTAAATATGAAAACAAGCAGCAGGCTAAATAATATAATCGCCGAAATCCAAGCGCCGGTGTAACTAAACGACGAGCTGATGATGGATTTCATCTTTTCTACGTCGGGCGTAATTTTTTGATATACGGCTCCGATTACTTCTCCTTTTATTGAAAAAGGAACGAACACATGAAATGTTTTTCCGTTTTCTACAAATGTTTTTATTTCTTCGTTATTGAATATATCTTTGGACGCGGCTATAAAATATTTTTCGACTGTAATTCTTTTCTTTAACGTTTCGCTTTTGGGTATTTCCTTCTTTACTACATAATTTAAAATATCTTTTCCGCTGTCAAGTATCAGTATTTTTTCCCCGGCATAGAAGACCATACAAAAATCCTCTACATTTTTCTGCAGCAATTGCTGATAAATCAGATAATCAATCGACTCGATACTTTCCGTTATATCATTATTGCTATAAGGGTATTCAACAAATTTCTGAAGAAATAATTCGATGGAAGACGTGATAAAATCGGATTGTCTTTCCGCCGTTTCCAATTTGTAGTTCCGCATTGTCTTGTTCAGTAAGTCTTCGGTTGATTGCATATTTAAATAGGAAAGCAGAACCTGAGATAAAATAATTATTATCGTTAAAATAATAAAGTGATAAACTTCAAAGTGGTAATCGCGCAATTTATGAAAAAAATTCATTTTAAAATCTGCTTTTTATTAATTTAATTTCTGCGAGCGTATTGGCAATAAATTTATCGGCTGAAATTTTATTTTTGAAAAAACGATTTAAATTAGCGGTAAGTATATCGGATATTCTTGTGTACTGCGGATGTTTAATTCTGTAAACGCCGTTTTTAATCAGCTTGAAACACAACTTCAATTCGGGATATTTACTTAAATAAGACGAGTCCGCATAAAAGGATTTTAAAACGGGTAAATATCCGTTTTGCTCCCAAATTATTTTCTGAGAAGATTTAGAGAGTAAAAATTTAATGAATTTTACCGATTCCTTTTTATTATTTGAATTTTTGGAAACTATCAAATTCCAGCCGCCGACAGTTGAAGCCGGAGTTTCGCCCGCAAACCTCGGCAGCGGGGCAAATTTGAGTCGTTTGATTTTGGAAAACAATTTTTTATTTAGTTTAATGTTTTTTTCGCCGGTAGGCCATCCGCGAAAAAACGGGACGTCGTTTTGCAAGGCGTAATTGAAGGTTTTACTTTCGTCAAAATTTGTAATATTTTTAGGAATAATTTTTTGTCGATAAATTAAATTTCTAATAAAATTCAGTCTTTTGGAAATAATATTTTTTTTCATTCCTAAAATATCAGCGTCGGAATTATAAAATGCGTTTCTTCCGGCTATTTCCAAAAAGTTACACATCAAACCTTCGTAGGCGTCCGCTTGAAATAAATATTTGTATTTGCAATTAGGAATTTTCATTGCGGATAGTTCTTCCCAAGTAATTCCCCGTTTTATTTTATTTTCCCATTCTTCATAATTCTTCATCTTTTTTAATATATCTTCTCTATAATACAAAATTCCCACGTCGGCAAAAAAAGGAACGGAATACAATAATGAATCGGAATAGCAATAGTGTTTGGCGGCGTCAAAAATCCCGTTAATTTCATCGGCGGAAAAATAACGGTTTAACGGTTCCGCCCATTTAATAAAACGCTCGCCCCATACAACGTCGATTGCGTAAATGTCGATTCTGCTGGTTCGGTTACGCAAATTTTTAGTTATTAATTCCTTTCGCTTGTTGGTTGAAAATTTTTCGTAAGGAAGATTTATCGGGATTACTTCTATTTTACCTTTGTTAAGTTTGTTGAATTCATTTATTAGCCGTAAATGAGTCGGCGTAATATTTTCGGCAAAATATATTTTTTTAATGTTTTTTGAAGCGGTTGAATATCTGATTAACGGAAAAAGATAAAGCAGTATTGTTAGCAAAGATGAGATAATTACTAATGAAATAACAAGTATGAGTCTTATGTTTTTTTTGTTTTTTTGCATCCGAATGAAAATTAATTCTATATTAGAAGTTACAAAAGATAAAATTCAATGTAAAAATATGTTAACGGTTTCCATTATTTAGCGACGCATAATTTGCAGCCGCAGTAATAGCCGCATTTGTGAAGTTATTGTAATCGGTTGCGCCGGTAAAATTTTTTGGAATGTTTATCGTCTCAATTTTTATTGTTGATAAAACGGGCGGTTCAATTTTAATCAAAAAAAAAGATTTTTAAATTATTAGTCGGACAATATTTCGTATGAAAAGAATCTCAATATTATTATTCGTTTTGTTTACAACCATTCATGCGCAAAACATTTCTATTAAAATCAATGGTCTTAAAAACGGCGGGGCTGCATTATTTTCCATTGAATTGGCAAAGTCGTCTTTTGTCGAATCAATTTATTCGGATAGCAACGGACTTTTCCGAATATCAAATAACGGTCAATTTTACGAAGGATTTTATCGATTGATTTTTAGCGACAATGTTTGGTTTAATTTTATTTACGACGGGGAAAACATTGAAATTGAAGCGAATAAAAATAATATATTAAAAACTTTAACGATAAATAAATCGCTCTCAAATATTCAATATTTTAAATATTTAAGAATTTCTTCGGAATATAAAAACGAAAGAAACAAATTTTTACAAGCTCTTAATAAATATAAAAACGACAACCCCGACTTAATAATGATTAAAAATAAGTTTCGTAATGTTCAAAATCAATATCGTTCGTTTATTGATGATTTTTCTCGCGGGGAAAACGAATCATTTATTGCGCGTTATATTTTGTCGGCGCGGGAACCTATTATTAATCTAAATTCAAATTCAAACAAAATTATTGAGTTTTTAATTAAACATTTTTGGGATAATGTTGATTTTGACGATATCAGATTGCTTCATTCGGATCTTTTTATAAACAAAACTATTGAATATTTGAATTATTTAAGCGGCTCGCAAAAAGACCGCTCTTTTCTTACAAAACAATATAAAAAAGCCGTCGATATAATTTTAAACAGAGCAAAAACCAATGAATTGGTTTATCAACAGATGACCGAATATCTTACTAAAGGTTTTAAAAAATTGGGTTTTAACAATGTGATTGATTATATCGTTGATAATTACATTATTACGGATAACTTGTGCCTTGATTCCGACATGGGAAATTTTATTGAAATGAGAATTAATCAAGCGAAAATTTTCGCGAAAAATGTAAAAGTCCCCGATATTGAACTTCCGGATTTGCAAGGGAAAATAATTAATTTATACGACGTCGCCGCCGATAAAACTCTGATTTTATTTTATTCAAGCCATTGCCCTCATTGTCAAGAATTTCTTCCGAAACTTTTAGAGTTCTATTTGCAAAATAAAAACAAGTTTGAAATTTTCGGGGTTTCGTTAGATACTAATCCGCAAGAATGGAAAAATTTTGTAAAAAATAATAATTACAACTGGATAAACGTTTCGGACTTAAAAGGCTGGGAAAGCAAAGTTTCATACGATTTTTATATTTACGCTACGCCGACAATGTTTCTTGTCGATAAAAATTTTAAGATTATTAATAGACCAAATAATTTAGACGAGCTAAAAACCGCGCTGGAATAAGGTTTCCAAAAACGGTTTGGCGCAGCCGGTTTGTTCTAAAAATATTCTGCAAGCGACTTTTTATCGCTTGAGCCGGTTGTTCCGTTCTAAAATAAGTTTACAAAATCAAAGATAAAGAGTCTGACGGAGCGAACCGTTAATCGACGCTTGTTTCGGGGATAGCAGGCGGAACATTATCGCCGACGAACGTGCGATTTTTGAGTTGAAATAAAAAAAGGGGCTTTTGAAGCCCCTTTTCTTTTTTGTTTTAATCTCTCCTCAATACCGATAATGTTCGGGTTTGTAAGGTCCGTCGGCGGGAACGCCTAAATACTCGGCTTGATCCGGCGTAAGTTTTGTAAGATGAACGCCCAGTTTTTCGAGATGGAGACGAGCCACTTCTTCGTCGAGATATTTCGGCAGTCTGTAAACGCCCAGCTCGTAATCTTTTTGCCAAAGCTCAATCTGCGCGAGCGTTTGGTTTGTAAACGAAGCGCTCATTACGAACGACGGATGCCCCGTTGCGTTGCCCAAGTTTACAAGTCTTCCGTCCGAAAGAAGAATAATCGAATGTCCGTCGGGGAAAGTGTATTGATCGACTTGTGGTTTAATGTTTATGTGCTTAATTCCGGGGAAACTTTTCAATTTTTCAACTTGAATTTCATTGTCGAAATGTCCGATGTTGCAGACAATCGCGCCGTCTTTCATTTTTTCCAAGTGCTCGATGCGAATGATGTCTTTGTTGCCGGTCGTCGTCACAAAGATATCGCCGACTTCCAAATATTCTTCCACTGTTTTAACGGAGTATCCTTCCATCGCCGCTTGAAGAGCGCATATCGGATCGATTTCCGTAACGTGAATTCTCGCGCCGAAACCTTCGAGGGATTTTGCCGAGCCTTTGCCTACGTCTCCGTAACCGCAGATCACGACGTTTTTACCCGCGACCATCACGTCCGTTCCGCGCTTAATGCCGTCGGCTAACGATTCGCGGCAGCCGTAAAGGTTGTCGAATTTTGATTTTGTAACCGAATCGTTTACGTTGATTGCGGGAAAAAGAAGTTTCCCTTCTTCCATCATCTGATACAATCTGTGAACGCCCGTAGTTGTTTCTTCCGAAACGCCGCGAATGTTTTTAGCCATTTCATGCCATTTGTTCGGATTTTTGGAATATGTTTCTTTCAGTCTTTTCAACAATTCTATTTCATCTTCGGCTTCTTTTTCCTCGTCTAGCAAAGCCGGATTTTCTTCGGCTTGATAACCGAGATGAATCATCAGCGTGGCGTCGCCGCCGTCGTCGACTATAATGTCGGGACCGCTTCCGTCGGGAAAAGTAAGCGCCCATTCGGTGCATTGCCAATACTCTTCGAGAGTTTCTCCTTTCCATGCAAAAACCGGAACGCCTCTTTCGGCGACCGCCGCGGCGGCGTGGTCTTGCGTAGAATAAATATTACAGCTTGCCCAGCGCACGTCGGCGCCCAATTCAACCAAAGTTTCAATTAACGCGGCGGTTTGAATTGTCATGTGCAGCGAACCCATTATTTTCGAGCCTTTCAGCGGTTTCGATTCGCCGTATTTTTCACGCAGCGCCATCAAACCGGGCATCTCTTTTTCGGCGAGGAAAAGTTCTTTTCTTCCCCATTCCGCAAGGGAAAGGTCTTTTACTTTGTATGGGAGCGTTTCAACTCCGTTTTTTACTTCCGTTTCGTTCATATTGTTTTACCTTTTTTGTTATAAATATTTTTGAAATGTTTTTACTAAATCTAATTTTTCCCAAGAAAACTCTTTCCGTCCGAAATGACCGTAAGAAGAAGTCTTCTGATAAATCGGCGCGCGAAGTCCTAATCTTTTGATAATGCCTTTCGGCGTTAAGTCAACTTCCTTTTGAATCATTTTTGCAAGCTCATTGTCGGAAATTTTTCCGGTTCCTTTAGTGTCAACATAAACGGAAACCGGTTCGGCGACGCCTATTGCGTAAGCAAGCTGAACCAAACATTCTTTTGCAAGTTTTGCGCCGACTATATTTTTCGCGATATGCCGCGCGGCGTAAGTGGCGCTTCTGTCAACTTTTGAAGGGTCTTTCCCGGAAAACGCGCCGCCGCCGTGGGGCGCCCAGCCGCCGTAAGTATCCACGATGATTTTTCTTCCCGTTAATCCGCTGTCTCCGTGCGGTCCGCCTATTTCGAATCTTCCCGTCGGGTTAACGAAATATTTTGTTTTTTTATCAAGAAATCTCGCGGGAATAACTTTTTTAATTATATGTTCGATTACGTCTTTTTTGATTTTCTTCTGCGAAACCCCGGCGTCGTGCTGCGTTGAAATTACAACCGCGTCAACTCGTTTCGGTTTTTGATTTTCATCGTATTCAATTGTTACTTGCGATTTCGAATCGGGACGAAGATAAGGCATTAGTTTAGAATTTCTTTTTCTTACGTCGGCGAGTTTTTTCACCAGCTTATGCGCGTAAACTATCGGCATCGGCATAAGTTCGGGAGTTTGATCGCAAGCGTATCCGAACATAATTCCCTGATCTCCCGCGCCGCCGGTATCGACTCCCATTGCAATGTCGGGCGATTGAGAATGAATGGCGTTCAAAACTCCGCACGAAGCGGAATCGAATTTATATTCGGCTTTTGTGTAGCCGATTTTTTTTATCGTGTCGCGAACTATTTTTTCAACGTCAACGTAAGCGTCGGTTGTAACTTCGCCGCCCACAACTACTAATCCCGTTGTTACGAAAGTTTCGCAAGCCACGCGGGCGTTTGGGTCTTTGGCGTAAATTGCGTCCAGAACTCCGTCGGAAATGGCGTCGCAGACCTTATCGGGATGCCCTTCCGAAACGGATTCGGATGTAAATAAATATGACATATATTCTCCGTTTATTTATAATTATTAGCTATTAAAAAAATTCTAATTCAGACGAATCGCCGGCGTTTATTTTTTTGTAAGTTCCGCGAACGACGGCGTTGCTTCCGATAATCGAATTTTCGAGAATCGAAGCGAATACTTTAGCTTCGGAACCGATAATTGAATTTTTAATTATCGAATCTTCAATTACGCAGTTTTGCGAAATTGTTGTGAACGGTCCTATTACGGAATTTTTCACTTCGGCATTTTCGGCGATAAAAACCGGCGGAATAACAACGACGTCTTTTCTTTCCGGCGGTTTGCCGTTCTGCGAAAGAAGAAATTGATTGGTTGACAAAAGCGTCTCCGGCTTTCCGCAGTCGTACCAGCCTTCAACGGGAAAAGTCGTAACCTTTTCGCCTTTGTCAATCATCAGCTGCAAAGCGTCCGTAAGCTGATATTCATTGTTTGTGCGGATGTCTTTTGCAATTAGCTCTTCCAAGGATTCCGCAAGCAATTTTGAATTTGCCACATAATAAAGACCGACAAGCGCGAGATTTGAAACCGGTTCTTTCGGTTTTTCAATTAATTTTTTTATGATTCCGTTTTCAAGCAGAGCCACCCCGAAACGCCGCGGATCGGTTACTTCTTTCACTCCGAGCGAAGTTGTTTTTTTAGTAAACACGTTTCCGAGGTTTACGTCGAAGACGGTATCGCCGAGAATGATGAACAATTCTTCGTCGTCAAAAGTATGCGCCGCAGTGTGAATTGCGTGACCCAATCCGAGCATATCCTCTTGAAATACAAAATCCGCTTCAACTTCGGGATAGTTGTCGGTTACATAATTTTTAATCTGTTCGCCGAGATAGCCGAGTATCAGCGTTGCTTTTGTAATATTCTCGTCTAATAATCTGTCGAGAATGTGTCCGAGTATCGGTTTGCCGCCTACGTTCAGCAGAACTTTCGGCTGCGAATAAGTGTGCGGCTTCAGTCTTTTGCCGAATCCCGCCGCGGGAATAATCGCTCTCATAAACATCCTTTTTAAAATAAGATTTAAAGTTACCTAATACCTTTTCTATTATCAAATATTTATTATATTTGAAGTTACGGTCGCTTTTCCGTTAAACGAAAAAAATTTTAATTTAACTTAAATGGATAGACAAAAAATTATGAATATTAAAAACAGAATTACGGAACTGTTCGATATTCGTTTCCCGATAATTCAAGGCGGGATGGTTTGGGTTTCCGGTCGGCGCTTGGCTTCGGCGGTTTCGGAAAACGGCGGACTGGGGCTGATTGGCGCGGGGTCGATGTCGGCAGATTTACTTAGGGAACACATTCAAAAATGTAAAGCGGCGACCGAAAAACCGTTCGGGGTTAATATTCCCTTACTTCGCGAGGACGCGGATAATTTGATTCAAACCGTAATAAACGAAAACGTGAAAATTGTTTTTACGTCGGCGGGAAATCCGGCGAAATTTATTGACAAGCTCAAAGAAAATGGGATAACGGTCGTTCACGTTGTCCCGTCGGTGAAACATGCAATGAAAGTCGAATTGGTCGGTTGCGACGCAATTGTCGCCGAAGGAATTGAAGCCGGCGGACATAACGGATACGACGAAACGACGACGTTTACCCTCGTTCCGCAAATTGTTAACGCGGTTAGCGTTCCCGTAATCGCCGCGGGAGGAATTGCCGACGGACGCGGAATTTTCGCCGCTCTATCTTTGGGAGCCGAAGGCGTTCAAATCGGAACCCGCTTTGCCGTTACAAAAGAATCCTCGGCGCATCAAAAATATAAAGAAGCGGTGGTAAACTGCGACGACAAAGGAACGACGCTTATCTTCAGAAAAATAGGGAACGCCCGCGTCGT
>JAADIR010000169.1 GCA_013151245.1 Chlorobiota bacterium | reverse complement strand
TTCATTCTTACTTAAATTAATCTTCAAAATTTCTTTACGAAAAAAACTACTTGTCCCGATTTATCCCGATGCTTTTTGTCGGGGTGTTTTTATCGGGAATGATTTAACTTGTAATACTATATAAACTTTGCACTTTCCATTTGCGCAATAAACCTCCAAAGTGTTTAGAATAATATACACATCCACTGTAGAATATTAGAAAACAGAGTAGAATCGAAAGGAAATTCTTGGCATATTCTTTGGATGAAAAGTATAAACAACCGACGGAGGCAGAGATGAAAAAGTTAATAATAATTTTGATTGCGATATTTCTTTTATCCGCTCAGAAAAATTTTAGTCAAGGAAGATGCGGCGGAACAATTTATTCCGGCGAAAGGATGAATACGGATTTTTCTCTTTTGGAAGGTTATGGAGAATGGATTGAAATTGGGTTCAACCAATTTGTCTGGCGTCCGGTTTATGTTTCCGAAACTTGGCGTCCTTATTCAATAGGAAGATGGCTTTGGACGGATTACGGTTGGTATTGGGATTCCTATGAACCATTCGGAGGCGTAACTTATCATTACGGGCGTTGGAATTATGATTATAATCTGGGCTGGATATGGTTCCCCGATTACGAATGGGGTCCCGCTTGGGTTGAATGGAGATATTCTTCCTCATATATCGGTTGGGCGCCTCTTCCGCCGAATTCCGTCCGCCGCAGAACCGCCGGAGTTGTTTCTATTTCTTATTACGATAGTTATTACAACTGGAATTTTGTCGGCTATAATAATTTTTACGGAAGAAATTTAGAACGGCATTTGATTCACGGTCGTCGAGCTTCGTCGGTTTTCGAAAATTCCAAAAGAAGAAGAAGTTCATATTATCGCGACGGAAAAGCGTATAACGGCGGAATTGAAAGAAATATAATTGAACAAAGAAGCGGAAGAGAAATAAGAATCAGAGACGTTTCAAATAATATTTACCGCGTGAAGCGTAAAGTAGAACGAAAAAATCCTATAAGCGCAGGGCAATACGAAAACAGAACGAAAAGATCCGCTCATTCAATCAATCATAGAGGTGAAAATACAAAAAAGAGAAATCGAGATTTGAATGAAAGGGAAAGAACCCGTATTTCAGCAAATAAAAGCGGCGGCGAAAAATTTAAATCAAGCGGGAGAAACGGGAAAGAAAGTTCGCGCGGCGGAAGTTCGAATAATAGAAAAGTTAGAAAACACAGATAGTTTTTCCGCATGGATTATTTAAAACAAAAAAAGCCCGACTTTGCGTCGGGCTTTTTTCGTAAGAAAAAATTATCTCACTTTAATTTTCTTTTCTCTAATCAATTTAGCTAATTCGCCGGTGCCGTTCTTTGATATAGTTTTAAGAGCGCTTGTAGAAAGTTTCACCGTGACGAATCTATTAAGTTCCTTTACCCAAACTCTTTTCTTCTGTAGGTTTGGCAAAAATCTTCTTCTCGTTTTATTGTGAGCATGAGAAATATTATTGCCGGTTTTCGGACCTACTCCTGTTACCTGACATTTTCTTGACATTACTTTCTCCTTTTCCTAAAAATATAAGATAGCAAAGATATTTATTCTCGGCAAAAGATGCAATAAGGCGCTGAGAAAAATAATTTTACCGGATTCAGCCAAAGTAACTTCTTAATTAGCGGTTGTATCCGGCGCGTTTGTCCGCTGCCCTAATTCGCGGTCGAGCATAAACAATGCGCTTTTCGAATCGCCGATCATTTTGAAATTATCAACTATTTCCGAAACCGTCGCTTCTTCTTCCACTTGTTCATCGACAAACCAGCGGAGGAAAGCGGCGGTAGCGTGGTCTCGTTCGTTCATTGCCAAGTCGGCCAAATCATTTACGCTTTGCGTAATAAACTGTTCGTGTTTGTATGCCGCTTGAAAGGCAGCCGCCGGAGATTCCCATTCAAATTGCGGTTCGTCAATAGCGGTCAATTTTACTCTAGCGTTTACTTTGATTAAATAGTCGTAAAACTTCAACGCGTGTTCGTGTTCTTCCTGCGCTTGCAAGTTCATCCATCTAGCCATTCCGGCGTAACTTTCGGCTTCAAAGTAAGCCGCCATCGCCAAATAAAGATACGATGAAAAAAGTTCTTTGTTTAATTGTCCGTTCAACGCATCCTGCATTTTTTCCGTAATCATTTCCGCCTCGTGTTTGGTTATAAATTTTTACTCTTGTTAACAAAAATATTTATTTGTATCATACATTCCAAAATTAACGTTTACCAAGTCAATTATTATGAAAAGATTTTTAACATTTTCTTTAATTATTTGTTTCGCCTCAAGCGTTCTTTTAGCGCAGAATACTTCCGTTCACAAACAAGAATTCGAAAAATATTCAAAGCTGTTTTCAGCGCGTAAAGAAACCGGGTCTTCCGCCGTTCCTGTTTCCGATCTTAAACCAAAGGAAAGAGAATACGCCGTATTCGGATATCTTCCTTTTTGGGAACTGAACGAAATAAACGACGATTATCTGCGATTCGATATTTTAACCCATATCGCGCTTTTTGCTTTTGAAGCGGAAGACGACGGAACGCTTACGCCGCCTTATTACTGGCCTTGGAACGACGTAATTAACCAATCGCATATTAACGGCGTTAAAGTAGTTATGACGGTTGTAAATTTCGACGCTCCGACGATAAACAAATTCCTGCATGACGATGAATTGTCGCAAACTCTCCGCGAGAATATTTGGCAAGTAATAAATGAAAATAATCTTGACGGCGTTAACGTCGATTTCGAAGCGATGTATAATTCCGACGAAGGAGAACCGGTAAATAATTTTATGTCCGATTTGAGCGCTTACTTAAAAACGCAGAACGAAAATCTTGAAATCTCTTTTGCCGCTCCGGCGATAAATTGGAACGACGATTGGAACTTCGACGGTTTAGCTGAAGCGTGCGATTACATTTTTATTATGGGCTACGATTTTTACGGCAGTTGGAGCGACGTTACCGGTCCCGTTTCTCCGCTTACCGGCGGAGAGTATAACGTCAATTTGCAAAGAACGATTTATGATGATTATTGGAGCGTCGTCCAAACGGCTCCGGATAAATTAATTTTAGGCGTTCCGTATTACGGAGCAGAGTGGACTTGCGAAGACGATGGCGAAAATTCTAACGTCGTTGAATTTATTGACAATCTAAAATATCAAACGATTAAAAATGTTTATTCGGATTATCCGCCGAATTGGTCTGATGAATATCAAGTTCCTTGGCTTGCCTGGGAAGATTCAACTTGGAATCAAATTTGGTTTGATAATGATTCAAGCCTCGCTTTGAAATACGATTTGGTTCTCGATAACCGCTTGAAAGGCGCGGGAATGTGGGCGCTTGGTTACGACGACGGCTACGCGGAACTTTGGCAAACGTTGGAAAATAAATTCGGCAATCCGAATTC
>JAADIR010000287.1 GCA_013151245.1 Chlorobiota bacterium | reverse complement strand
CTCGCCGTCCGGAGAATATTTCATAATGCAAGCTCTGAAGCCGGAATCGTCTCCGGCGATAATCAAATCGCCGTTTGCGTCAATCAACATATCGGTCGGTTCGTCGTAACGCGCGCCTGTTCCGGGAATATTATTGTCAACAACGTCTGACCATATTCTTGTTCCGTTCGTATCAAATTTGGCGATGTAAATATCGGCGTTGGAATCGTCTATCAATTTATCTTGCGTTCCGGCGATGTAAACATTTCCCTCATCGTCGTTGGCAATAACAATTCCGTAATCGCCTCCGTTAAGCGGTCCGTCGTAACGGTCGCTCCATTTTAAGTTTCCGTTTTTGTCGTAAAGCAAAGTAATTATGTCGCCGTCGTCGGGATCATTCTGACTGCTTCTGTAACCTACAACGCAAACATGTCCGTATCGATTCACCGAAATTCCCATCGGAATATCGTCGCCGTTTTCCGGCGCGTTAAAAAGGTGTGCCCAAAGAATAGTTCCGTTTGCGTTTAATTTTAGCGTTCCAATATCTTGATGCACATAAAATGTTTGATCGTCAAACTGCCCGCAAGTTCCCGTTACGTAAACGTTTTTTTCTTCGTCAACAAAAATATTTGTCGCGCGGTCGCCAAAAGGAAGGTCGCCGTGATGCGGCGAATCGTAAGTCGTCTTCCAAATTAAATTTCCATCCGGATCGTATTTGTCATCAAGATTAAAACAATTATCGATATATCCGGCTACATAAACGTTGCCGGCGTCGTCAACAGCAATAGCGTTGCCGGCGTCGTCCTGATCGCAGTCGTCGTTTATCGTGGAAATCCACTCGAGATTTCCATCCTTGTCATATTTAACCGTTAAAATATCTGTCTCTTGTTCGTCCGAAAAATCAATCATATCGCCCGTCATATAAACGTTGCCGTCTTTATCAACAACCGAGGCGTTCGGAGCGTTTCTGAAATCCGGCTCAGAATAAAACTTAAACCATTCGGGCGCATTCTGCGCTTTTCCGGTTGAAGCTAAAAGAATAACCGCCGAAAAAAACGTTAAAATCGTATTTGAAAATTTCATTATGTTTTCCGCTATTTAATTAAAAGACACTTTTTGGTTTGAATAAAACCGCCCGCGCGAAGTTGATAAAAATAGGTTCCGCTCGGAAGGTTGGTCGCATTAAATTGAACTTGATGAGTTCCCGCGGAAATTTCATTTTCAATTAGAGTAGCTGCTTTTTGTCCGTGGAGTTATAAACGTTCAAAGTAACAAATTCAGCCGTCGGCAGCGTAAATGAGATTGTTGTTGTCGGGTTGAAAGGATTCGGATAATTTTGCTCCAATCTAAAATTTTCGGCAACCGGATTATCGTCATTAACTGCAGTTGCCGAAAAGGCTCCCCAACCGCCGCCAATAACTTCAACAACTCCGTTATCGGGAGCGGTGGTGTCCGCCAATGTAAAGCCAATATAAGTATTAACCTTCGTTACAAATTGATAAGCAATCCATCTTATATACTCATCGCCGCCGGCAGTGTGCATTATTCTTGTTTCGTCAAAATAAATTCTAAGCGCTTCAATAGGTTCCGCCTTGCCGGGAACAACAAGCGTTCCCCAAGCATCAACCGTTTGGATTAGAGTGATATCATCTGTTTCAACCATCGGAGGCAACAAGGAGGTAGTTGTTGTAAAGGTCGCTTCGTAAGACTGAGTCCAAGATACGCCCGCAGTTAAAGGAAGTTTGGTTGAAATTTCGAAAGGCGTATAGTGAGATTCCGATTCGGTTACTGTTCCGGGAAGAATTTCCATTTTCGAATAACCGCCGCACCTTTCGAAATTATCGCCGAGATGATAATATGAGTAATCCCCGTACTCGTCGTTAACGTTGTCCGCTGCGAAAACCGCACAATTTGCTTCGGGAAAATTGGAAGCTTTTGGAGTAAAAGCAGGATCAACCATAAAATTTTTGATGAAAACTGAACTTTGAAGATTTGAAAAATCCCACGTGTTGCCGCCTCCCGGATGTCCGATATCAACTGAAGTAGTTGTATAATCAAAGTAAACGGCATAAATTTGTCCGGGTTGATAAAAGTTAGCGTAATCGTCGGCGGTAATTGTAATTTGCGCAAATTCGTTGCTAACGGTAAAAAATGTGATAATCACGAAAAAAGTGAAGAATTTTTTCATAACAGACCTCCTAATTTTCATAGATTTGTTTTATGTCGTTTATCAGTTTTTTCAGATTGAAAAGATTTGAGTAAATTTTTTGCGGATTCAATTTTTTTAGTTTTATCATTTCCGCTTCGTCCGTTCTGTCCGAAATGATAAAAAGTTTCGCCAACGGATACTTCACGCGCAGCTCTTTAATTACTTCTTCGGTTTTGCGATTTTCAAACGCGGTTTCGGTAATGATGAAGGAGAAATCTTTTTCCTTTTCAGAGAGAAGTATTTCGTCGGGATTTGCCGCCGACGTTATTTCAAGAAAAATATCGAACAAACCGATTGCAAGTCCTTTCCGCAGACTGTCGTTCGAAGTTAAGATAAGAAGCGAGTCGAATTTTTTTGCAGTCAATTTTTCATTCCGTTGTTTTTATTTTACGGAAGCCAATTTTCGTGCCTGAACTAATAAATGCGTTTCCGGTTTGATTTAATCGATTTGAGAGTTTAAGGAAAGCAAAAAGCGTTAAGCTAAGTTTACAGTGTAAACCAAACTTTATAAAAGGAAAACTAAATGAAAGCGAGCGTCTTTTGCGCTAATTAGAGCCGGAGGAACTAACGAGAATTATTCTTTGAATAGATTTCAACGCCAACTCTTTCGATGCGTTCGATTAGATTTTGATTCTTTATTTGATTGTAGATTGACAAATCAAAAGCATAAGGAAGCATTAAATCGTCAATTTCATTTTCTATTTTATTTAGAATATTTAAATTTAAACCGTCGCCGAACAGAGCTATATCAATATCGGAACCGTTCGAGTAATTTCCCTTTGCGCGCGAACCGTATAAAATCGCTTTATCAACGGCTTCAAATTTTTTAAAGACTTCAATTATCTTATTGATAATTTCTTCTTTTAGTCCGTAAAGCGTATTATTCTTCATTTGCCAATTCAGCAAATTTTGACGAAAGTTTTTCAAATTCGGAATAGTAATTGTTAATTATTTCATCGACAATTTCGGTTGCAATTTCTTCATTGTAAGTATGAGACGTTTTATTTCTACTGATTATCATATTCATCCACACATCGCCGTTTTCAATTAAATTATATTTGAACGCTTTGCGCGTCGCGTCTTTCGATCCGTAAATTTCTTCGTTTCCTTTTTCAACCAAAAAATCTTTCAGCGTATTCCAAGCCAATTCGTGAGTGAATTCGAAGGCTTGAATTAATCCTTGTTCTTCCAAATCCGAAAGTTTTCTTTCACGAGCTAATTTCACCGCGTTTTCCAATTGCCTCAACGCTTTCTTAAAATTATCAAAACGTTGTTTCCATCTAACGTCTTCGCTTTTCATAATATTTTATTCCGTTTGATTTTTTCAATTCCGTTTCAAAATAATCAATATCATTTTATAAACAAAACTAAAATCTCTAGTTCCCCAATCCGTATTGATTAATTTTCTTATGCAGCGAAACGCGGGAAAGATTTATCGCGTCGGCAGTGCGGGAAATATTGCCGTCGTTTTTTTTGAGATGATATTCCAAAAACTTTTTCTCAAAATTTTCGAGCGCGGATTTTTGCGCTTCTTGAAAATCGCTACTGTTTAAAAGATTGTTCCATTCGTGTTTTCCGGTAAAGGACGCGTTGAGAATATTTTCCGGCAAATCTTCTTTTTCGATTATTTCCTTTTCGGCAAAAAGGGAAATTGTTTTTACAAAGTTTTCCAATTCGCGAATGTTGCCGGGCCAATCGTAATCAACGAGCGCGTCCATCGCTTCTTTTGTGAAAGATATTTTTCTTTCGGCGTTTGACGTCGACATAAAATGGGAGATCAAAATCGGAACGTCGTCGGTTCTTTCGCATAAATTAGGCAGCGTTATTTCCGCAACGTTTATTCTGTAAAACAAATCTTCGCGGAATTTTCCCGATTCAATCAGGTCTTGTAAACGACGGTTGCTTGCTCCGATTAATCTGACGTTTACCGGAAAACTTTTTGTCGTTCCCAAAGGCTGGATTTGGAAGTCTTGCAAAACCCGCAACAGTTTAGCTTGTAAGCGCGGCGACGTCTCTCCGACCTCGTCCAGAAAAAGCGTTCCGCCGTCAGCCGCTTTGAACAATCCGTCTTTGTCGTTTACCGCGCCGGTGAAGGCTCCTTTAACGTAGCCGAACAGTTCGCTTTCCAAAAGTTCTTCGGGAAGCGCGGCGCAATTTACGGCGACAAAGGGCTTTCCTCTTCGCTTTCCGGCGTTGTGAATCGCCCTCGCGGCAAGCTCTTTGCCCGTGCCGCTTTTGCCGTAAAGCATAACGGGAATCGTGTCGTTTGACGCAACTTTCGTAATTATTTTTTTTACTTCTTTTATCGCTTTGCTTTCTCCGATTATTTCGGGGAATTCAATTCTTCTTAATTTTTCTTTCAGCTCTGAGTTTTCTTTCTTTAGTTCAATTTCCGATTTTATCTTTTCAATCTTGATTTTCAATTCTTCAAGATTCAGCGGTTTTGTGAGATAATCGTTTGCGCCTATTTTCATTGCTTTCACGGCGTTTTCAATCGAGGCAAACGCGGTAATTATTATTACGGGAATTGTTCCGTCTTTTTCACGAAGCGTTTTCAAAAGCTCTATTCCGTCGAGCAACGGCATTTGAACGTCGGAGATTATCAAATCGAATTTTTCTTTTTCGGTTAATTCCAGCGCTTCTTTTCCGTTGGAAACGGGAACTATTTTATGATTTTGACTTTTCAGAAAAGTTTCTATTCCGCTTCTGATTGTCGCGTCGTCGTCGGCGAGAAGTATTTTCATTTTGTTCTCTGTTTTCTTTTTGGTTTTTCTAATTTTAATCTTTGCGGTTCACGCAAAGGGCGCAAAGATTCTGCGCAAAGAACGCTAAGTTAAAGTTTGTTTACAATTCTATGAATTCCGTCTTTTAAATATTTTGTATTGAAGTTGATTAAAAGTCCTAATCTCTTATCAGCCAATTTTAAATACGTTAATAATTGTGAATAATGAACCGGAGCCAATGTTTCAACCGATTTAATTTCAATAATTACTTTATTTTCAACCAACAAATCCAATCGATAACCGACGTCCAATTTAATTTCTTTATATTCGAACGGCATTGAAACTTGCTGTTTTACTTCCAATCCGCTTTCTCTTAAATCATAAGCCAAAGCGTTTTCATAAGCCGATTCCAATAATCCCGGGCCTAATTTTTTATGCAACTCAATTGCAATCCCAATTATTTTATGTGATATCTCGTTTTCGTTCATAATAACTTCTTTGCGAACTTTGCTGCAACTCTTTGCGCCCTTTGCGTGAAACAAATCCTCATAACGCAAAGAACGCTAAGGAAACTATCCATCGCTTATTTCGTCCGGAATTTCAATCTCAAAACAAACTCCGCCTTCTTTCCGATTGTAAACCGTTATCGTTCCGCCGTGCGCTTCTACGGCGTTTTTCGAAATCGCGAGCCCCAATCCGCTGCCGCTCGATTTTGTCGTAAAAAACGGTTCAAAAATTTTCGTCGGCGGTTCGGCGTCTATCTTCGGTCCGTCGTTGCAAATATTTATTTTCCACTTTCCTTTTTCGAAGGACGCCTCAACAAATATTTCCCCGTTTTCCGGCGTGAAAAACAGAGCGTTCAAAATCACGTTTTCAAACACTTCTTCCAACAGATTTTTATCCGCTGAAATTATTTTCCCTTCATTTGAAAATTTAGTTTTTACGGAAATATTTTTTCTTTTAACATCGAATGAATATTTGCCGACAACCGATTTCAGCAATTCGGGAATGTCAATTTTCCCAAGCTGCAGCGGCGGGCGGCGGTAGAACTTTTTGAAATTCATTAAAATTTCCAAAAACGAGTTAAGCGATTTTTTAATTTCATCCACAAAATCCAAAAGAGGATTTCCCTCTTCAAGCTGCAATTCCAAATTCTGAACCCAAATGCTTACGCCGCCTATTTTGTTTTGAATTTCGTGCGATATTTTCGAAACGGTTTCGCCCACAAGCGCAAGCCTTTGCTTTTCCGAAAGCTCAATACGCGCGGCGGTTAACTCTTCAATCTTATTTTCAAGTTCTTTATTTGTAACGTTCAAATCGTCGTAACTTCTTTTCAAATTCTCCGCCATTTTATTGAAAGCGTCAATCAGCGCGCCTAACTCGTCGCCGCGTTTGACGTCAATCTTGTGCGAAAAATCTCCGCCCGCAATATTTTCCGCCGCCGTTTTTACGCTTTCAATAGATTTCGAAATTCTTCCCGAAATAAAGAACACGACCGCAAACACAAAAAGAAAAATCAGCAAGCTGAACAAAGCCGCTTGTTTTGTGATTTTATTCAATTCGTCAATCTCCGAGGCGGTGTCGCTTCTGATAATTATCTTCATCCCGATTCGCGGATAATCCGTCGATGAACAAATAAATCCGCCGCAGCCGCCGGAGTTTCCGGTTTCAATTCCCGGCGCAATTTCTTTAAACCGGCGATTAATCATTTTTCTATCGGACGCATAAACGATTCTTTTATCTTTGTCAACAATAAAAACGAATTGGGAACTGTTTAACGACAAACTCCGCAGCGCTTCATCGGCAATCTTATCAATTTTCAGATAAGCGATTAATTTCAGCCCGCTTAATTTGTCTGCTTGCAGAACCAGCAATATTTCCCTTCCGGATTTGTCGATGTTTTTTATTATTTGTTTTTCGGCATTAATTGAATCGGATATTTGACGGATAACGGATTTTTTTAAAACCGAAATAACTTCTTCTTTTTCTTCGACCGTAATTTTCCCGGTGAAAATCCGCAACGGAGAAAAGACCGACATTTTTTCGGAATCCGGTTTCAATAAAATTATTTTTGAATATTTATTCGGAAGAACGGAAAGAAAATTGACGATGTTGCTTTTAATCTTTTTCTCCGCTTCGGAGGAATTGTTTTGAACAACCCCAATTTGACTAAATCCGTATAACTCAATAAACGAATTGTCAATGCTTCTGTTGAACTGTTCCTTCAACTGTTTAACGATTTTTCGATTTGATTTTTCCGCGCGGCGAAAAATATTTTTTTTGCTCTGAAAATAGAAAAAATTAACCGACACCGCGAGAAGCAAAAACGCAAACGCCGTAAACGAGAGAAGAATTTTATTCCTTATGTTCGGTTTTAATTTCATTTTTTCAGACGAATTACGCTAAAATCCGGATAAGCGTTGCGAACTGAAAAGTTCTCTACCCGCGAAGAAATAAAATTATACATTTCTCCTTCCACCGAAATATAAAGGGCGGCAACGTCGTCTCGTAAGATTTTTTCGAGCCGCAAAAACAACTTTTGCCTTTTCGATTTGTCTTGTTCAACCAAACTCAATTCGTAAGCTTTATCAAAGTCGGGATTCGAATAATTAAAGAGATTTGTGAACTTGCCGCTTTTGGAATAGAAGAGAGAATAAAATTCCGTCGGGTCCGGAAAGGAAGGACGCATGCTTACTCGAAAAATATCGGGGCGCGATTTTATAATTTCTCTGTAATACCTTTTGGGATGAATCGCCGTTTCAACATTTAACCCGATTTCTTTCATTCCTTTTTCCAATTCTTTTACGGAAGGAGCGGCAACCGATGAAAAGATCGTATATTTTTCTCCGCCGGTATTTATTTTTTCCGCAATCGATATTCCCCTTGTTAAATCATAAGAATACCATTCAACCTTTTCATTCTCCAATAACGGCGGCGGCGCAAGCGTTTGACACGGCAAAAAAGGAAAATCGGGGGAATTAAAAATTTCTTTTCTGTCGAATGAATACGCAACCGCTTTACGCAAGTTTTTATCTTTCGCCAGCCGCGTATTCTTATCGAAAGAAAAACCGTAAAACCGAACGTTAAAATTCCTCCGAGTTTTTTGAACGCGGTATTTTGAAGAGTAAACCGTTTTAACCGCCGTTTGATAATCGTTTCGCGTTAAAGTAATAAAATCGCATTCGCCTTTTAGAAAATCCGTCATCCTAAAATCGGGCGTCGGCAAAATCTTAAAAGAAACGGCGTCGAGAAAAGGAAGCCGCGCGCCAAGTTTATCGCGCCTCCAATAATCGTCGTTTTTAATGAAAAACAATTCTTCCGTCGGATTCCAAAAAGAGAGCTTAAAAGGCCCCGTGCCTATTGCGTGTTTGCCGAATTCGTCGCCGTAATACTCAACCGCCGTTTCCGAAAGAATATAAGCCGACGGGGAGGCGAGAAGTTTGAGGAAAGTAACGTACGGTTTGGACAAATTGAATTCAACAGTTAGACTGTCAATTATTTTTATTCCTTCAATCGTCTCGGTTTCCCCTTCGTGAAATTGCCGCATCCCGATAATCATATCGGAAAACAAACTAAAATTAATTCCGGGAGAATTATGATCGGCAATCCGTTCGAACGTAAATAAAACGTCGTTGGCGGAAAGATTTCTTTCGTATTCTTTTGTAAAACAAGGATCGGCATGAAACTTTACGTTTTTCCGCAAGTGGAAAATAAATTTTTTACCGTCGTTAAATTTATCCCACTTTTCCGCAAGCTGCGGTTCAATTGAATCGAAATCATTCCCGGTTCTAACAAGCCCTTCGTAAACGAGCAGCGACGCAAAAAGATCGCTTGTGTAATTGATTTTATTGGGGTCGAGAGCTTCTACGGGAGCGCTGATTTTAACGTTAAACGTTCCGCCGTAGTTAAGCGAAGGTTTTTCCTCTCCGCCTCCGCCGCATGCCGTAAAAAACACCAACGCGGGAAAAAGAAAAGCGAATGTCGGAAATAGCTTTGAGATTGTTTTCTCAGAAATTTTCATTACGATATTTATATTATGCAAAAAGTATTTACATGAGAAAACGAAACAATGAAATCAAAATACAAAAATTTCAATTAAAATAAATTGATGAATTTCAACTTGTTTTTTAATCCCGATACATTTTTCAACTAATTATTTTTTTCTACTTTCCTAAATAGCTCTTTTAAGCATTTCCCGCTAAAACAAAACATCGGCGTTTCTTTCATATATTTCAGATATTCCCCGTCAAACTTTCCGATAGCTTCCGGTTCTTCTATTAATTTTATCATTGCGAGCATAAAAAACGCATCCAGCGGAGCTATTATAAAAATGAACGTCGGCGAGCCGAGTAGCAGCGCAACCGCAACAGGAAAGAACAGAAGACCCAAATGCATCGGGTGGCGCATTAGTTTGTATATTCCCTCTTTAACCAAAACGTTCGTTTCCATTCTTTTAATTTTTCCTTTTCTTCCATATTTAGCGAGCGTCCTTCCCGTATTTTTGCTAACCGTAATAACGGCTTTCGTTAACATCGCGCCAATGAGAAACGAACCGATATGAAACCAGACGTTATGAAAAAGAGAATCGAAATAAATTCCGTCAAAATATATCGAAAGCGCCGCGCCGCCGAATATCATTATTATCCATACAGCTAATCTGAGAAACATCGAATTATCCTTAATTGTAAATCTGAAATTAATATTTTTTATATACGGCAAATCCTTTTTTAACTAATTCATCGTTCACATTAAAATATTTTTCGTCTTCGTCCTGCGCCCAAAGTTCGCCGAGGTATCTTCCGTATTTTCCTTTTCTGTCTTTGATGGTCTCAAGGAATATGTTTTTTTCAATTACAAGACTTCTGAGAAAATCTCTCGATTTAATTCCTTCGTCATGTTCCTCGCCGCGAAGTTCGGGAGCGTTAATTCTTGCGAGACGGATTTTTTCTTTTTTTAAAGTTACGTGCAAACCCAAATCGATATCAACCGTAACCGTGTCGCCGTCGTAAACGGAAACGACAAACGCTTTGTAATGATACAAACTTTTTACCATCTTACCTCCGTAAAAAAAATAATTTATTTCGTTTGAATGATAAAAAAAATTCTGATACTTTTTTTTCTTTTAGCCGCCTCGGTTAACAACGCGCAGACAAAATTTTCAGTTGGCGGAAACTTCGGCATTGGGCAAATAAAAGGAAATTCCCCGACTATTACAAGTCTGGCGTGGAAATTTTATGTCGATGCGCATTTCGATTTTCTGCCGGCGGTTTCGATCGCCGCTTCGTTTATATATGCGCAGCACACGGATAAATTTATTCCGGGCGACAAAACAAATAGATACTTTCCATTCATAAAAGCTTATGCGATAACCGTTAATAACGTTCTATACTTAAACGAAATGATTTTTATTAAATCCGGAATCGGCGGGAATTACGTAAACGAAAGAATTTTTTCGGGCGAAAGCAATTGGGAATTCGGATTCTCGTTTTTTACTTCTCCCGGATTAGATTTTCGCGGAGAAGAAGAAAACGGTTTTACTTTGAACGCGTCTTTTGATTTCGGAATGACATTTTCCGGAAACGCTCCTTCTTATTTTCTTTTTACGATTGGAACGGAATATTATTTTTAAAGGTTTTTGAATAACTTAATAATTCCGCTTTGCATTTCACTGTTAAAAAGTAACCGTCATTGCGAATTCCCCGACGTGTCGGGGTGAAGCAATCTGACGTATTTATCGGAATTTGGCATTGTCAAGATTGCGGTAGATTGCTTCGTCGCTTCGCTTTTCGCAATGACCGGATGGTTTGTAGCCGCGGGCTTTATGCCCGCGCGATTGCGCCGCGCACAATCCGGCACGCGGGCGTAAAGCCCGCGGTTACAACAATGACGAACCGTTCTATTTCCCGTCCCTTATCTTCGTCCGTTCGATATCGCGCGAGGGATAACTACCCAAAACTTTTACGAAGCGCGTATAAGGATTCAAATCGTTCAGCGCTTGAGTTACTTTATCGTCGGATACGTTCCCTTCAAAATCCACATAAAACATCTCTTCCCACGGATTGCCGAGCACGGGTCGCGATTCGAGTTTAGTGAGGTTCAAGTCATGCTTTCTGAAAACATTCAGCGCGTCAGCCAAAGAGCCCGCCGTGTGCGCGGTAGCCATCACCAGAGAGGTTTTGCACGGAATGCGCGGATCGACGTTAACGGGCTTCCTGGCGCAGACAACAAACCGCGTGAAGTTCTCCGTTTGATTTGCTATGTTTTTCATCAGAATTTCAACGCCGTAAAGTTCGGCGGCTTCCTCGCTTGCAATCGCCGTGTATTCGGGGTTGTTTTCTTCTTTTATTTTTTGAACGGACATTGCGGTATCGGCAAAATATTCAATCGCAACGTTTTTAAGTCCGGCAATAAATCTGCTACACTGCGCCGCGGCTTGGTAATGAGCGTATATTTTTTTGATTGAACCGAGCTGAATCTTTTCCGGCGCAACCATGCAGTGCCGTATTTCAAATTTCTCTTCGCCCACTATCGAAAGCGAAGTGTGCAGCAGCAAATCGAAGACTTCGTTTATTCCGCCGGAAGTAGTGTTCTCAATCGGCAGTAAAGCGTAATCGGCTTTCCCCGATTCAACCGCGTGCGCCGCGTCTTCGAAACGTTCGTAACTTACCAACTCAAGCGAAACGCCGGAATGGGCGAAGAACTTTTTTGCGGCAAGATAGCTGTAAGAGCCTTCAACGCCCTGAATTGCCACGCGGATTTTCCCCGGCTTCATTTCATTTTGATTTGCCAGTTTCTGAAGATAGCTTTGTTGCACTCTGATTGAATCGTCGAGTATCTCATAAAATATCCGTTTCACAAAATTGACGTCGAGACTATTCGTTTCAGCAATGCGAACAATTCGTTTCAACAGTTCCGTTTCGCGCGTTTCGTCGCGCAGAGGAATTCCGTCGGCAGCTTTCAGCGCGACAATTTTTTTACTTAAATTTCTTCTTTCCGAGAGCAGTTTTATCAGTTGTTCGTCAAGTTTATTTATCTCTTTTCTCAGCGATTCCAAAATATTTTTTTCGTTTTTTTCCATTTTTTAAGCTTTATTTAACAATTGTAAATATTTTATAATCCAATAATAAAATATGTTGCCAAAAAACAAAATTTAATTTATCTTGCACTGCAAAGATAGGATATATTGGTCTTATTAAAAACTAAACGGAGAGAACATGAAAACGAAAATTTCCAGACTCGCGTTTTTAATAATTATTTTCATCCCGATTGTGTTCTTAGCCCAAAACGCTCAATTCGTCGGCGCAAAAAAATGCGGAATGTGCCACAAAGCAAAAACAGGCGACCAATATAAAATTTGGCAAGAGAGCAAACACGCAACCGCATTTAAAACCCTTCAAAGCGAGGCGGCAAACAAAATCTCAAAAGAGATGGGTTTCGGAGAGAAAGCTTCCGAAGCGCCCGAATGTCTGAAATGTCACACTACGGCTTTCGGAGCCGACGCCTCATTAATTAAATCGAGCTTCAAAAAAGAAAACGGCGTTCAATGCGAATCTTGCCACGGCGCCGGATCAAAATTCAAAAAGAAAAGCGTTATGAAAGACCGCGCAAAATCGGTTGAAAACGGACTGACCGAATATGCCGACGAGAAAGCGATAGAAGAAAAATGCAGAACTTGCCATAACGCCGAAAGCCCGACATATATGGAGTTTACATTCAAAGAAAAATGGGAAGAAATCAAACATCCTTTAACCAAAAACGAGGAATAACTATTAATGATTAAGAGAATTTTACTATTCATTATTACCGTTCCGATACTGATTTATTCGCAGAATATAAACGGCTCATTATCCTCTTCAGTTTACGGTTTCGAAAGATTCGATTCGGCTACCGAATCGGATATGAACTTGAGGACGTTCCAAACAGCCGCTCTCAACTTTAACAGCGGAAAATTCAGTTTTCGAACGCGCGCTAATTTCGAAACAAACGCCGTAAATCCATTGGACGGCGACCCGAAATTGCGTATCTACAATCTTTATCTCGAATACAGAAAATTATTTGACGTCGCAACAATCAAACTCGGACGACAATCGCATATTAACGGAGTAGGCAGCGGGGTTTACGACGGGCTTGATTTGAAATTAGCCTATTCCGGAATTTCACTCAGCGGATTTTACGGCGGCAACGTTCCGGCGTATCAGAAGATGGAATTCACAAACGATCTTAAAAACGATTACATTTTAAGCGGAAAGTTAGTTTTCAATAATGTTAGAAATCTTTATCTCGCTTTAAGTTACGTTGATAAAAACGTAAAATCGGAAAATTATTACGCCACGCGATTGGACGCAAATTTCAATCCGATTAGAGTTCTGATCGAAAGAAACTCAAAACAATATCAATTTGTTTCGGGGCGCGCCACATACACATTCGACAATAACGTCGGCGATATTTCAGCCCGTTATGATTACGATTTGAATTTTTCTACGAGCAGTCTTTTTGAACTTAACGCAAATTACAATCAGCTTGAAAAATTCAACTTCAACCTTTATTACAATTACAGAGAACCGAGAATCAGCTACAATTCAATTTTCAGCGTTTTCAATTACGGAAACACTCAAGAAATTGAAGGCGGACTCGATTA
Organism: Chlorobiota bacterium; assembly: GCA_013151245.1. Classification (GTDB taxonomy): domain Bacteria; phylum Bacteroidota; class Ignavibacteria; order Ignavibacteriales; family Melioribacteraceae; genus JAADIR01. The sequence goes on along the minus strand of JAADIR010000287.1, from coordinate 7,724 downwards.
CAAAATTTCCCCGATATTTACGGTTATGGGAAAATTCGGATACGTTACTTACAACGACGATACTTCCCAACGGTTCACGATAGGCGTCCGCTCAAACTACGGAACGTTCAGCTACAGAAAAACGTTCGGTTACGCCGGCGAGCTTGACGCAATTTCGGTTTACGGAGCAAGATCGTTTATGGACGGTTTTTTAACCCCTTCAATCGGTCTTTCTTACACGGGCTACAAACTTTCGAAGGAGGAACCGCGCAACACGCTGCTTACTCTTCTTGCGGGAGTAAACGTAAGACCTTGGAAATTCCTTTCGTTCGATTTGCAGGGACAGTATTTAAGCAACAAAATTTACACGAACGATCTCAGAATTTTTGCAAAAGTTAATTACTGGTTTAACACAAACTTTTAAAAAGAATGAATATGAAAATAAAATATTACTATCTTGTCATCTCTTCGCTTTTCGTTGCGGCGCTTTTGATTACGGCGTTTTCGCCGCAGGAAAAGACGAAAAAAGTTTCGCACAAAGAGATTATCAAATTCTCTCATCAGTTCCATCTTGAAAACGGCGCAGATTGCGACGACTGCCATACCGAAGCTCCCGAAGCGGTGGATTTTTCGGCGTCCCTTCTGCCTACTATGGACGATTGCGCCGGATGCCACGACGTGGAAGACGACGACGAATGCGCTACTTGCCATTATGAGGACGTTTACGACGAATTTCCCGAGGAAGCCGCGCCGGAAATTATTTTTAATCATAAATTTCACGTGGGCGAAAATAATACCGAATGCACGGCTTGCCATAAAGGATTGGATAAAGTGGATTACGCTTTCGAATCCGCGAATTCACTGCCGGATATGGCGACTTGCGCAAGCTGCCACAGCGATCAAAGCGTCGCTACAATTGATTGCGCGGTTTGTCATACCGAACCGGACGGACTTCTACCGGAAAGTCACAAACTGGTAAGTTTCAAAAACAGTCACGTATTCTCGGCGTCGAACGGCAACTCCGATTGCGCGGTTTGTCATAATAACAATTTCTGCGAAACTTGCCACTCGGCGACCGTTATGATAACCGAAACGAATACCGCAAAAGATTTTTATACGCCTTATTCGCCTTTCAAATACAAAAACAACGCAAAAGTTCAGCAGATTGATTTGGTTCACGAACTGAATTACCGCTACTCGCACGGAATTGACGCGAAAGGAAAAGAAGACAAATGCCAGACTTGCCATTCGCTCGAAACGTTCTGCGCCGAATGCCACAACGCAGAAGGAACGGGCGATTACGCAATGGGCGGCTTTGTTCCTTATTCGCACACTCAGCCGAATTTCACAACGCTTGGAGCGGGCACCGGCGGCGGCGAACACGCGAAACTCGCAAAAAGAGATATTGAAAGCTGCACGGCTTGCCACGATATAAACGGCGGCGACCCGAATTGTATTTTGTGCCACAGCGATCCCGACGGAATAAAAGGGACAAACCCGAAAACGCACGACGTCGGCTTTATGAAAAACGTTGAAGGCGATTGGCACGACGACCCGGGTTCGGTCTGTTTTACTTGTCACACAAATACTAACGTCGCAGGAATAGGTTTTTGCGGTTACTGTCATTCAAGCAATCCGGATTAAATTGAGAGAAAAAAATGAAGAAAATATATTTATTTATAATTGGTTTTAGTTTGATTTTTATCGCTTTCGGCTGCGCAGACGTTCAAGATGAAATTGTAACGAATAAACCAACCGGCGTTCATCCCGAAGGTTTCGGAAAACCCGGAGACGCGGAATTTCATTCGAACTGGTTCAAGGAAAATAATTGGAATTTGAAATTCTGTCAACAATGTCACGCGGCTAACTACGCGGGCGGAACCGCGGAAACAAGCTGCTTAACTTGCCACACGGAATCGGCGGGACCTGAAGCGTGCAACACTTGCCACGGCGATTTCTCAAATCCGGAACGGATTTCACCGCCGCGCGATTTGTCCGATAATATTGAAACGACCGCGCGGGGCGTAGGAGCGCATATTTCGCATGTTTACGATAACGATTTGAGAGAAAATATCGGCTGCTACGAATGCCATCCGAGCGAAACGGGAAGCGACGAAGATTACGTTTACGCGCACGTGGGAACTCCTCCGGCGGATATTAAGTTCGGAGATTTTGCGTCAAGCTCCGGAGAACCGACTTACGATTTCACCGGATTAACTTGTTCCGACGTTTATTGCCACGGTAATTTTCAGTTTGAAAAAGATTCGTCCGCTTTCCAATGGGTTTATACCGATTCTTTAATTCAAGGCGAAAATTTTGAACCGGTTTGGAATCAAGTCGATAGTACGCAGGCGGCTTGCGGAACTTGTCATCAGCTTCCTCCGCGCGGACATTTTAACGAAGGCGGAGACCCCGACGCTTTATCCTGCGGTCTTTCCGGCTGCCACAGCGGAATTGTTAGCGCCGAAGGCGAAATTATTGACAAAGCCCTCCATATTAATGGAAAAGCCGACGGAGGCATTTAGAAATATTTTCTAATTGAATTTTGAAAAGCCGCTTTGTTTAGCGGCTTTTTTTAAATACTTTCTTGAGTTATGGAAATAGACGACAAATTAAAAGATCATATTTTAGAATCTATCGGCGAAGGCGTTTTTACAGTCGATAAGAACTTCCGAATCAATTTTTTCAATAAAGCGGCTGAAAGAATAACAGGTTATAAGCGAGAAGAAATTATCGGAAAGTTTTGTAAAAGAGTCTTCCGTTCTAAACTTTGCTTCACCGATTGCCCTATTGCGCTGGCATTAAAATCGGAAAAGACAATTTATGATTTCGAGTCGCATATCTTAACCAAAAACACCGCTCCCAAACCGATCAAGTTGAACTCCGCAGTTCTTTACAATGAAAAACACGAACCGACGGGCGGAATAATTTCTTTCCGCGACGTCTCCGAACTAGCTGTTCTTAAAAAGAATTTGACCAAAGAGACGCAGTTTTGCGGAATTGTGGGGCACAGTAAGCCGATGCGCGAAATATTTGATTTGGTTGAAGAGATTTCCGAATCGGACGCGCCGGTTTTGGTTTACGGCGAATCGGGAACCGGAAAGGAAATGATTATCAACGCAATCCAAGCAAGGAGTCGGCGGAGAGAAAAACCATTCATTAAAATCAACTGTTCGGTCTTCCCCGAAAATCTCCTTGCAAGCGAATTATTCGGTCATGTAAAAGGCGCTTTCACCGACGCCATAAAAGACCGCGCCGGACGATTTGAGATAGCGCATACCGGAACTATTTTTTTAGACGAGGTAGCCGAAATGCCTTTGCAGATGCAGCTGCAGCTTCTCCGCGTTCTGCAGGAAGGTTCTTTTGAAAGAGTCGGCGAATCGGTAACGCGAAAGGTTGACGTAAGAGTTCTAGCCGCCACAAATATCGACATTCAGGAAGCGTTGAAAAAAGGCGTCTTACGCGAAGACCTTTTCTATCGTTTAAGCGTTATCCCTATTGAAGTTCCGCCGCTGCGCAAGCGAATGGATGATTTAATTCCGCTGACAAAACACTTTTTGAATAAGTTTTCTTTGATGTATAAAAAAGAAATTACGGAAATTGAAGACACGGCTCTCGATCTGCTTTTGCAATACGATTGGCCCGGAAATATCAGAGAGTTGGAAAACGTCCTTGAATACGCCTTTGTGAGAAGCAATAATACTAATATAATTTTGGAGTCGAAACTCCCCGCGGCTTTAATGAGCAAAAACGGGACGTTTTTCAGTCTGCGGGAAAAATATTCATTTGCCGAAAGCGGCGGAGAAGAAACAAAACTTCTTGCCCTCCTCGAAAAACACAAGTGGAACAAATCCGCCGTCGCCAAAGAATTGGGAATCGGAAGAACAACTTTGTGGCGAAAATTAAAAACGCTCAAACTCCACAATGTTTAACGGCGTTTTTTTTTCATCGGCTTTTTTCATTCGTAAGGAAAACATTCTTCCCCGCCGGAACGAAACGGAGCGAATGTTTGATTGGATTTCCGAATGACTGTTTGAATCGATATTGCTCCGACCTTCATGTCGGGGAATTCGGCAAAAACAAAAAAACTTTCCGGGATTCAGACCTAAATGATGTAGTATCAGAATTTCCGTCTGCAATTCTCTTGTAATCACACCGAGTAACGCCCGCAACTGCGAAACAATTCCGTTCCATTCGTTTCAAATAGGAACAATACGTTTCATCCTTGTTAAATTATTCGTTTCATTTAGAATCCCTTCAATTATTCTCAAAAACCCAATTCGCTGAAACAGACCGTTTCAACCATGCTTTCTTTTTACCCAATATTTCACACAAATAGATTGGCATTCATATTGCAACAACGCAAAAAACAAATAAACAGTTCAAAGGAAACGCAATGAAAAAACTTGGATATTTCTTAATAACCTGCATAATTCTCTCCGTTTTTCTGACGGTCGGCTGCGCCGATGAAAACGGCGACAACAACGCGGTTGAGCCGACAACTAATCTGAAAGTAAATTCATGTGTCGGATGCCATACGAACTACGAACATTTGAAAGCCGTTTACACTCCCGATCCGCCTGCGCCGCCAAGCCACGGCTGCGGGGGAGCGCCGCCGCACTTTGAACCTTACGACAGAGTTTATCTGAGCGGAAGCGATTTTGAAGAATTCAAAAAGAGCATACACGGACAAATAAGCTGCGTTACTTGCCATAACGGAGTTGACGGAACGGACAATAAAGAAGAAGCGCATTCGAATAACTTTCTGGCAAAGCCTTCTCTTTCAGCAAAAGAAAAATGCGGAAACTGTCATCCGAGTATTGTTAACAGAACAGTTAACAGTATTCACGAACAAGGCTGGGGACAGAAAAATATGCTTGTCCGCCGCTCCGGTTACGGAGAGGTTCCGACTGATTTTGACAAACTGCCGGAAGAAGTTCAAGACGGATACAACCACAACTGCAAAACTTGTCACGGAACTTGCGGCGATTGCCACGTCGTCCGTCCGAAAGTAAAAGGCGGCGGTTTGGCAAAAAGCCACGCGTTTACTAAAACTCCCGACATGCGAAACGTTTGCACCGCATGCCACGTAAGCCGCGGCGGTCACGCTTATTTCGGAGTCGCGCCCGGAACTCAACCGGACGTTCACTTAACCGCGGCGGGATATTCGTGCATCGACTGTCATACGCAAAACGAAATTCACGGCGACGGAAACATTTACGATATTCGCTATAAAATGCCTCTGCTTCCGAAATGCGAAAACTGTCATGCCGGAATTGAGAACGCTAATCTTTACCACACAATGCACATTAACACGTTTAACTGTCAAACATGTCATTCACAAGATTACAACAATTGCGGAAGCTGCCACATCGGAAGCGAAGAAGGCGCGAGAGTGCCGGCTCATTTGAAATTCAAGATAGCTTTGAACCCGATTCCCGACATAAAACCGTATAAACTGGCAACCGTACGCGAAGCGCTTTCCGCGCCGGACAGTTGGAAGGATTACGGCATTCAAACGCTTGCGAATTTTGCCGTCGCGCCAACTTACAAATATACAACGCCGCACAATATTTTACGCTGGACGCAAAGAACGCTGGTCGATACGGTTTACGATTCGAGTCAGCCGGAATGCGCACAATCGTGTCACATCGTTAAAACAGCCGAAGGGGAATATAGAAACAAGGAATTTTTTATCTCTTTCAATCGGATCTGTTCGATTGGGAAATTGACGCCGACAGAAAAATTGTGGTTGACGGAAAACTACCGGACAGTTGGGACGTGAAATAAATTGGAATTTTTATGCTTGCTAAACAACATTCAAAACTAAACAGGAGTAAAAATGGAACAATTACGTAAACTTTTCTATTTGTCGCTTATTCTGCCGATTTTATTTATCGGTACGTCTTGCAGTAGCGACGACACGACAAATCCGCCGGAAACAGTTAACGAAGCGGAAGTTCTGGTTAAATATCTTGAAAGCAACGGAGACTTTATTAACATGTCCGCCCCGGCAATGATTAAGGCAAGCGACGTAAACGCTAATGTTTTAGCCGGCGCCGACCAAGTAGTTATCGATATCAGAAGCGCGACCGATTACTCCGCGGGTCATATTCAAGGCGCGGTTAACGTTGCGCTGCCCGATATTGTAACCTATTACGAAAGCAATAATCTGCAGAGCAAAGAAGCGGTTGTAGTCGCTTGCTATACCGGACAAACGGCGGGTTACGCAACCGCTGTTTTACGTCTTTTGGGATACAACAATGTTAAAGACTTAAAATGGGGCATGTGCAGTTGGAACGAAGCAACCGCGGCAAAATGGACAAACGGCAGAAGCAACGCATACGCATCTCAGTTTGTGACTACCGATTACCCGAAAAACAGCGCGGGCGATCTTCCCACATTATCGACCGGCAAAACCGAAGGCGCAGATATTCTTAAAGACAGAATCACAACTTTATTGGCAGACGATCCTTTCGGCTCGGTTAAAATTTCGGCAGAAACGGTTTATAGTAATTTGAGCAATTATTATATTGTGAATTACTGGAGCGCCTCTGATTACAGTTGGGGACACATTCAAGGAGCCGTTCAATATACTCCGAAAGCCGATTTGAAGCTCGATACTTTCTTGAAAACTTTACCGACAGATAAAACAATAGCCGTTTACTGCTACACGGGACAGACATCGGCGCATGTCGCGGCGTTCTTGAAAATTTTGGGCTACGACGCAAAAACAATATTATACGGCGTAAACGGTATGGCTTACGATTCAATGCCGGGGACGAAGTTCGTTCCGGAAACGGACATTCACGATTATGAATTGGTTCAATAATTTAATAATACAATCAAATGTGGTTCTCCCTACAAAATGATTGAATATTCCCGAGTCCCGTCACGCAAAGACGGGACTCAATTGAATAGCTTAATTTATTGTTATTTCTAAATTGTTTTTTTAACTTGTTAATTAATTAGAAATAACTAATCGTCATTGCGATACCGCTTTAGCGGGAAAAGCAATCTGTAGTATTTCGCAGAGTTCGATAGATTGCCGCACAACGACAAATATTTTTTCTATTTTTAATTGTATTATTAAGGAAATTTTTCGATGAGCGAGATGTTGGGCAATCAATATTTTATGGCTCGTAATTACGAGGACGCGCAAAAATATCTTTTGCCGGTTTATAAAAATGATCCTTCAAACAAACTTGTCAAAAGGAAATTAGTTATATGCTCCTTTATGACGGGAAATGTTTCACGCGCTTTTGATCTTTTTTTTGAATTGATAAATGAAGATATCGAATTTATTATTAAAGCCGATCCTATTTTTGACGATTGTCCGTGTCAAGAAATTATCACGGAATTAAACTTAGAAAAAGAAGTTGATATTAAAGAATCCGACCAATTTATTTTGCGGGGCTTGATTTGGCTTTTCTGCAATCCCGAACAATCGCTTGCCCTCTTCAAAAAAGCGGGCGAACTTGAACCGAATAATTCTAAAATCACAAAAACAATAAACGTTATCAACCGCTATATCGAAACGGAAAAAGAATCTGTTTGAAATTTTTATCCGCTTCAATTTGCTTAAGTCGGCAGACAGGCAATCTGCGCTGCATTTATTTAACAAGGAAGAAGGATTGAATGGCTGAATGATTAAATGAGAAATTCAAATCGGGTAAATCAAAACATCAATTGTTATGCTCAAAATTACATCTTTCCAATTCTCCATCCGTCTCCGCTGCGCTACG
>JAADIR010000212.1 GCA_013151245.1 Chlorobiota bacterium | reverse complement strand
GACAACGCGCAAGGCGAAATTTATTTAACGGACATGATTTCAATATTTAACAATTCCGGTTATTCCGTAAGCGCGGTTTCGCCGGAAAAACAGTATGTGATAATGGGCTTCAACGATAAAACCGTTTTGAAAGAGATGAACGCAATCGCGCGCAAGCTCGTTTATGAAAAGATTAAAAATCTTGTTGAAATTGCCGACCCCGACAATTTTTTCATCGCCGATGAAGCGGTCGAACAAATTCTTCAAATGGACGAAAGCGGAATTTTGCCCGATATAAAAATCGGCGTTGGAGTTTGCGTCGGAGAAAAAGTAACAATCAGTTCCGACATTGTTTTTAAGCGCGACGCATGTTTAACCGGAGCGGTAAAACTCGGGGAAAAAGTAACAATCGGCGAAGGCGTTCAGTTTTCCACTTTCCCAAACCAAACTATTGCCGTCGGCGACGGCTCGACAATTATGAAAGGAAACGTCATAAAAGGAAACGTCGAAATCGGGAAAAACGTTCTCCTTGAATCGGGCGTGCGAATTACGGGCAGCGATTGTTATCTCACGCGAATCGGCGACAACGTAACCGTCAAAGGAATTTCCTACATTTTCGGTTCGATACTCGACGAAGGGACAAAAATAGAACACTCGGTTTTAATAAATAAACGGGTGGAAAAAATTCTCGATGAAAACGGAGAAGTTATCGCCGTGAAATATTTCATTCCTGATGCGCAAGGGGCGGAAGCGATTACAAAGATAGGATAAGCCGCTATAAAAACAAAAAGCGACGCAAAAGCCGCGTCGCTTTTAATCTAAAATAAAAGACGATTAATTTTTATTTTGCTTCGGCGGTAAGTTTGTTAACGTAGCGCGTAATGGCGGATTTTTTCCGCGCGCCCGTGTTCTTATGCAATCTTCCTTTGCCGATGGTTTTGTCAATAAAAGAAACGGCTTCTTTGTAAGTGTTCTGAGCTACTTCCTTATCTTCCGTCGAATATAATTTCTTTATAAGCGTGTTCAATTTTGAACGCGTCGCTTGATTTCTGATTCGTCTCTTCTCGTTCGATCTAATTCTTTTCTTTGCCGACTTATGATGAGCCATCTTATTCCTTAGTTTTATTTTAAAAAGTTTACAAAAATAACACAATTAAAAAATGATGTCAAACCAAAACGGGAAATAAAAAATAACAATCCGCCGCGGCGGAACAATTAATAATGAACAATTCTATCCCTAAATGTAGCCGCGGGCTTCACGTCCGCGTGATTGCGCCGTAAATTACAGCTAATAATTTATCTCGGCAACTTGTCGCGACGACCTGTCGCGTCGTAGCGAAGCGAAGCCGGAAGTCGGAAGCGGAGACGGATTTTAACCCCGATGGGGTTTCTTTTTTTTTTTGTGGGATTGCTGTTATTACAATCATATCACCGCTTCGCGGTTTCTTTTGGGTGTTGGTTTGCCGTTTCATCCCCGCGCTGCTAATGATTTTTTGTAAAAAAACAACCGGGCTTTCCGGAACACGGATATGTATTAGCCCGACAAAACAACGCCCCGCGCAAGCTGAAGCTTGCGGCTACATTTCCTCTACCCTCTCCCTTCTTATCTCTTACACAAATCGGCTGTCAAAATAAAGTTTTGTTTTTAATTAGATTACTATTATCTTTATTGCACAATTACGCAATTATACAATAATACGGATTATTTTATGGGACGAAGACGAGGAAGAGGTTTTGGAATGATGGGCGCGATGGCGGATCCGCGCAGCAAACTGTTTATGGCGATAGCTTGCGATCAGCGCGTGAAAATACTTGAAGCGTTAAAAGAAGGAGAAAAATCATCCGCGCAATTGATTGAAATATTAATGCTCGATCCGTCGGTTGTTTCTCGCCATACGATGCTGCTGAGGAACGCGGGGCTTGTTTCCGCCAGAAAAGAAGGAGTTACGGTTTTTTTTTCGCTTGCCGATAAGCGCGTAATTAAGTTAATAGATTTGGCGACTGAAATAACGAAAGAATGGTATGGAAACTTACATAAATATTTTGACGATTAAATAAGGAGAAAATTATGAAGAGAATAGCTGTTGTAACGAACGACGGTAATTCGGTAAGCCAACATTTCGGACGCTCGCGGTATTATAAGATAATTATCGTTGAAAACGGAGAAATTACCGGAAGCGAAATGCGGGACAGAACAATCGGGCATTTCGATCCGCAGAATCAAAGCGCGCAGCGCAACAACAACGGCAACGGTCGCGACCCGCATTACGACGGGCAGGGTCGCCACGGTTACGGCGCGGAAGCGACGAGCAAACACGCCATGATGGCGCGGCAGATTGCCGACTGCGATACGCTGATTGCCGGCGGAATGGGCATGGGCGCCTATGAAAGTTTTAAATCCGCAGGGTTGAACGTAATTTTAACGGATCATCTGTCAATTGACGACGCCGCTAAATTATATGCGGAAGGGAAATTGGTCAATCTTTATCATGAAAGAACAGATTAAAAAATGGAGGCATAAAATGCGCGAAGGAAAAGGACGCTTTTACGAAGGCGAATTTGAACGCGGCTTCGGACGCGGAATGGGATTCGGCGGCGGTTTTGGTCGCGGACAACATGTTGACGATTATCGTCACGGAAACGGAAACGGTTACAGATTAGGACGCGGACGAGGTCGCGGTTTTGGTATCGGACGCGGAGGCGGGTTCCATGAGTCTTTCGACTTTTTTGATTATGAATTTGAAAACGTAAATAACGTTGAAGAACTGAAATACATCAAAGAAAGACTGAGAGGAATGAAATCCGAAATCAAACAAAAAATCAAAAGCGTTTCCGCAAGAATAGAACAATTAGAAAGTAAATAAGTTGAAAATGAAATTGCTGCGGGCGGAAAATTAAACGTCCGCAGTAATTGAATAAAACGGAATTTTAGTTTCGAAGATAATTTCTTTGTTATTCTTGATATCGTTTCTAATCTTTTCCATTCCCGTTTCAAACAAATTATCTTCAAGTTGCGCTAACTGCGAAGAATTGTGGCGTTCAAGAAACGGATCGGAAAGGATTTCTTCTTGCGCAAAAAGTTTCTCGACAGCGTATATTTTTTTTACGGCGACATTTCGGAAACCGGTTTTAAGCAAAGCCTCGCCGATCTCTTCTTTTGATTGATAACGCTCAAGATCTCTTTTTTTAACTTCGGGGAAATAATCGTGAACATACCAGCGGAATTCCGGCTCGTCGGGGAATATTCCGACAATCATAAGTTTCCCTTTTTCGGAAAGAATTTTTTTTGCAGTTGAAAAAACGGCGCGCCAATCGGAAATTTGATGAAGCGCGTTAATTAAAAAAATAACTTCGAAAGAATTGTCTTTTACGGGAAGAGCAAGCGCGTTTGCGCAGACAAAAAGCGAAGTCCCGTCTTTTTGCTTTGCGGCGGAGAGCATTGCTAAAGAGAAATCAATTCCGGTTTTTACAACCTTTCTCTTCGAAACATTACGCAGCCAATATCCCGTGCCGCAGCCTATTTCAAGAATCCGCGTAAAATTATTTGATTCGATTACCGCATTTATTTCGAAAATAATACCGGCGTATTTTTCCTTAACGAAACGCTCTTCGTAACGCGCGGCGATATTATCGTAAAGATTTCCATCCATAAAAAGTTAGGAGTCTTCCAATTTGGCGGACAAATCATGTAACGCGTTGATGATTCTTTTTGTCTTTTCGCGTTTCTGTAAAGATACGGGCGGCGCGGCGCGGCGAAGGCAGTCGTGGACGTCGCACATTTCACAAGTATCGTTAACGGTTTGGTCCGTGATTTTAGGGTCGTTCCAAAAGCCGATGTTGGACTTTAGGTTTTCATCAATACAAAACCCCAAAGTAACGCTGGTTAAATTATCCGCAATCAATTTACTCGGTTTGGCAATTGATATGCTCAGAAACTTATCGCTGGAATTGTGAAACGTGGAACGGATTGCGTCCATAGTAAAACCGGAAAATTTCGGGGATTCTTTCAACTTAGATTTTAATTCTTCAAGCGTTCTAATGGATATCCATCTTCGGCAATAATGTTCGTTGCTCTGATAGCCGCCCGGATTGCGCGAGATATTCAGACGGACTTCTTTTGATAAAGTGAAAACGTCGGAACCAATTTTTGAATTGAATCTCAAAAAGAAGAACTTGTTCAACCCGAGAAATTTAGGAGCGAGATTTGCAATTCGCTGAAAGAGCATTTCGGGGGAGACGTCATATTCGCGAATTATTTGCGTTAACTTCTGCCTGCTGAATTTTTCAAGCGAGAAAAAATCTTTTATATCCCGCGTCAGATAATCTTTGTTGAGGATTAACGCGGTTGAAAAATAAGAGGCTTTATAATTGTTGAGAAGCTGATCGAACGTTTCCAAGTTTTGATCGCTGTAAATATATGCGCGGTCTTTGATTGACATTCTGTTATAAAACAGTTCTTTCCCCACGACAAACTTTTTTTGCGCGGGCGATAACTTCGGATTGAGCAAGAGCCGTTTTTTCTTTCCGTTGAATACAGTAGCGCGGAGTTCGCTGAATTCGCTTTTCTGTCCCAGAGTTTTATCGTCTATTTCGTAACCGTATTCCCCCCGGAGAATATCGCTCAGCAACTCGTAAGTAATTACTTTCGGCGAATCCGGCAAATACTTTTTGCAGAATTTTTTAACTTCCTTTTCAATGTCGTCAAAATAATTATCGTGAAATTCTTTAAACGTCCGCAAAGCCGTCCGGCTGAAAACGCTTTTGCTCATCTCGGAAGTTTTAGCCAGATCAATTAGAGTGGCAATCAACGCGCTTAATTGAAGCGGCGCGTCGGACATCAGCGTAATAAGTTTGCGGATGTCAATTCCGTAATGGTCAAGCGGAAGTTTTTCAAGAATCCCCGATTCGAGCAGATCGGTAATGGGCGCGAGAGCGTTGCTAAGTTTCAGCGAAACTAATTTATCATACGGCACGTTTAACGAGTTTGCCAAAAGCGCTATCTTATCCGCCTTGGGATATTTCTTTCCGGTTTCTATTTCGTTCAGATAAGAAACGGAAAGATTGCTTTTAGCCGCCAATTGAGAAAGCGATAACTTTTTCGACTGACGGATTCTTTTCAGTTTCAGTCCGAAAATCAATTTGATATAATCGTTGTTCAAGTTCAAAACATTTTCCCTTAAAATCTCACATTCTAAATATAACAAAAAAAGGAATTATGCAAATAGCTGATTTTCTTTATTAGCGAAATTTCGCTTGTTTTATTAGTCGAAAGTATTTATTTTTATTTTACGTGTTTTAAGGAATAAAAAACGGGAGTGTAATGGAGGAGAAGAGAGCAATAATTAAAGATCGCCTTTTTGATACGCTGCAGTATCAAAAAGAAAACTATCCCCGCAAAGACGCTCTTTGTGATAAAAGAACGGGCGTGTGGAGAAAATTAAGCACCGACGAACTTATCAAAGCGGTTGACGATTTCAGTCTCGGCTTGCTAAAAATGGGTTTCGGCAAAGGAGATAAACTTGCCATAATTTCATACAACCGTATTGAGTGGACAATCGCCGATCTCGGCGTTCTGCAGGTTGGAGCCATCGACGTTCCAATATATCCGAATATCAGCGAAGACAATTACGAATATATTTTCAACGACGCCGAAGTGAAAATTGTTTTTGTCGAAGACCGCGAACTATACGATAAAGTAATGCGCATCATCCCGAAAACTCCTACGGTGCAAACAATTTACACTTTTGACGAAGCCGAAGGTCTGCATCATTATCTGGAAATCTCCAAACAAGCCGACGAATCGTTAAGAGGAAAATTAAACGAAATTAAGGACTCGATAGATAGGGACGATCTTGCAACAATAATTTACACGTCCGGCACAACGGGAATCCCCAAAGGCGTGATGCTCACTCATCATAATATAATGAGCAATGCGACGGATATCAATCAAATCATGCCGCACAATAATACTCATCGCTTTATAAGTTTTTTGCCGGTCTGTCACATCTTCGAAAGAAGCGCGATTTATTTTTATTTAATTACCGGAGGCGCAATCTATTACGCCGAAAGTATCGATAAAGTCGGAGAAAATCTCAAAGAAGTAAAACCTCATTACTTCACCACAGTTCCGCGTTTGCTCGAAAAAATCTACGAAAAAATAATGGCAAAAGGGCGCGAACTTACCGGCGCGAAAAAAGCAATTTTCGGCTGGGCGGTTAATTTGGCAAATCATTACGACCCATTGGGGAATAATAATTTCTTTTACAATTTCCGTCTAAACATTGCGCGTAAACTTGTATTCGGCAAATGGATGGAAGCGTTGGGCGGCGAAGTTTTGGGAATAATTAGCGGTTCGGCGGTTCTTCAGCCTCGTCTCGGAAGAATCTTCACTGCGGCGGGCGTTGAAATAGTTGAAGGTTACGGCTTGACGGAAAGTTCTCCCGTGCTAACGTGCAACATATTTAAAGCGGGAGAAAATCATATAGGCACCGTAGGAATTCCGCTGCCGAGCGTTAAAATTAAAATTGCCGACAGCGGCGAAATATTAGCCAAAGGTCCGAACGTGATGCCCGGTTATTACAACAAACCGGAAGAAACGAAAAAAGTAATCGACGAGGAAGGCTGGTTCCACACCGGCGACGTGGGCGAATGGGTTGACGGAAAATTCCTTAAAATAACCGACCGCGTAAAAGAGATATTCAAAACCTCGGGCGGAAAATATATTGCGCCTCTTCCGATTGAAAATAAAATGAAAGAATCATATTTCATCGAACAAATTATGGTAATAGGAGAAAACAGAAAATTCACTTCGGCTCTTATTGTGCCGAACTTTCCGTTTATTCACGATTGGTGCGCCAAGAAGGGCGAACCTGCGAAAACGAAAGAAGAAATTATCAAATCGGAAAAAGTACGCGAAAGAGTTTGGGAAGACATTCAAAAATTCAACAAACGCTTCGGGCATATTCAGCAAATCAAAAAGTTCGAACTCGTTGCCGAAGAGTGGAGCGTTGAAACGGGCGAACTAACTCCGACGCTCAAAGTTAAACGGCGCGTCATAAAGGAAAGATACAAAGATTTAATAGATAGTATGTATGAAGGATAACGATGCGCGAATTTGAAATTTTTTGTTAACAATTAATAAATAAATTTTTCACAACTAAAAGTAAAGCTAATATGAAAAGAATAATTAATGAAGTCGCGGTTTTAGGCTCCGGCGTAATGGGATCGAGAATTGCTTTGCATTTTGCGAACATCGGATGCAAAGTATATCTGCTCGATATCGTTCCGCGCGAACTGACGGAAACCGAGAAACAGAAAGGTTTGACGCTTAAAGACAAAGCGGTCAGAAACAGAATTGCCGACGAGAATTTGAAAAGCGTTTTGAAAGCGAAACCCTCGCCGGTCTATCACAAAAGTTACGCTTCGCGAATAACTACGGGCAACTTTGAAGATAATATGAATTATCTTTCAAACGCCGATTGGGTTATCGAAGCGGTAATAGAAAATCTCGATATCAAAAAAACGGTTTTCGAAAAAGTTGAACAATTCAGAAAACCAGGATCTTTGATAACGACGAACACATCGGGAATTCCCGTTCATCTAATGCTCGAAGGGCGCACGGAAGATTTCCAAAGAAATTTCTGCGGAGCGCATTTTTTCAATCCTCCGCGTTATCTCCAACTGCTCGAAATTATTCCCACGCCGAAAACCGATCCCGAAGTAATCGATTTTATTTCGCATTACGGCGATCTTTATCTCGGCAAAACTCCCGTTCTTTGCAAAGACACGCCGGCGTTTATCGCCAATAGAATCGGGGTGTTCAGCATTATGGCGGTTTTCAAATTGAAAGAGGAACTCGGTTTATCGGTTAAAGAAATTGACACGTTAACCGGTCCGCTTACAGGAAAGCCGAAATCGGCTACTTTCAGAACCGCCGACGTTGTAGGAATCGACACGCTCGTAAAAGTGGCGGATAATATTTACAAAGACTGCCCCGAAGACGAAACGCGCGATCTATTCGTAATTCCCGATTACGTTAAGAAAATGGTTGAAAACAATTGGCTCGGCGATAAGTCGGGACAAGGCTTCTACAAAAAATCGAAAGACGAAAACGGAAAACGCGTAATTCTCGAAATCGATACGGCTACGCTGGAATACGGTCCGAGCAAAAAAGCAAAATTCGCTTCCGTAGGCGCGGCAAAACCGATTGACGATTTGAAAGAGCGATTGAAAGCTCTGAATATGGGAAAAGACAAAGGCGCGGAGTTTTTGAAGCTGCTTAATTACCATGTGTTTAAATATGCGTCGAACAGAATTCCGGAAATCTCCGACGAGCTTTTCAGAATTGACGACGGAATGAAAGCCGGTTTCGGTTGGGAACTCGGTCCGTTTGAAATTTGGGATACGCTCGGCGTTGAACGCACGATCAAGAAAATGGAAGAAGCCGGGTTCGCGCCCGCGCAATGGGTAAAAGAAATGCTCGAAAAAGGCGTTTCTTCATTTTACAAAGTCGAAGACGGAAAAAGAAAATTCTACGATATTCCTTCAGGTTCATATAAAGAAATTCCTGGAATGGAAGGGTTCATCATTCTTGAAAACATACGCGGCAACAAGCCTGTTTGGCAGAATGTCGGCGCAACGCTTCACGACATCGGCGACGGAATATTGAATCTCGAATTCCAAACAAAAATGAATTCAATCGGTTCCGAAGTTCTCGATGCGATTAATAAATCAATCGAAATTGCGGAACAAGATTTTAAAGGTTTAGTCATTGCAAATAACGGTCCTCATTTTTCCGCGGGAGCTAATCTTGCGATGATGTTCATGCTTGCCACCGAGCAGGAATTCGACGAAATAGATATGGCTGTCAGAATGTTCCAGAAATCGACGATGCACGTTAGATATTCAAGCGTTCCGGTCGTCGTGGCTCCTCACAATTTAACGCTCGGCGGAGGCTGCGAAGTTGCGCTTCACGCCGATAAAGTGGAAGCGTCGGCGGAAACCTACATCGGACTTGTTGAAGTCGGAGTAGGAATTCTTCCCGCGGGCGGCGGCACAAAAGAGATGACAATGCGCGCCGCGGATCATTTTGTTAAAGACGGTCTTGAATTGCCCGAACTTCAAAAACGGTTTATGAATATAGCGATGGCAAACGTTGCAACTTCGGCGCGCGAAGCGTTCGACATGGACATTTTTGTAAAAGGGCGCGACGGAATCGTAGTCAACCCGAAACGCGTTATCGCTCAAGCAAAAAAGACCGCGCTCGATTTGGCGGACAGAGGTTATACGCGCCCGATTGAACGGGAAGACATTCGCGTAATGGGACGCTCGGCGCTCGCTCCTATGCTGCTCGGCGTTTACACTTTCTGGAAAGGAAATTACATTTCCGATCACGACAAAAAAATCGTCGAGAAAGTTGCAAGCGTTATGTGCGGCGGCGATTTGTCGCAGCCGACTCTCGTTTCGGAACAATATCTTCTCGACTTGGAACGCGAAGCGTTTTTAAGTCTTATCGGCGAAAGAAAAACGTTGGAAAGAATACAAAGTATTTTAACTACGGGCAAACCGCTCCGTAATTAAGTAATGAATTTTAATAATTAAAATAGAAGAATAATTATGAAAGAAGCTTATATTGTTGCGGGTTATCGTTCGGCGGTTGCCAAAGCCAAAAGAGGCGGTTTCCGTTTCTACCGTCCGGATGATCTTGCCGCAGACGTGATTAAACACTTGTTAAAATCGGTTCCCGAACTCGATCCGCACAGAGTTGACGACGTGATTGTCGGGAACGCTTTCCCCGAAGCCGAGCAGGGACTTCAAGTAGGAAGAATGATTGCGCTTAAATCATTGCCGATGGAAGTTCCCGGAATGACGCTCAACAGATTCTGCGCTTCGGGAGTAGATACAATTTCTTTGGCGGTCGCCAGAATACGCGCGGGAATGATGGATTGCGTAGTAGCCGGCGGAGTCGAATCTATGACGATGGTCCCGATGACCGGCTGGAAACTTGCGCCCAATTACGAATTGGCGAAAAACAATCCCGGCTTTTATATGGGAATGGGATTGACTGCGGAAGAGGTCGTTAAAAAATATAAGGTCTCCCGCGAAGATCAGGACGAGTTTGCCTACAATTCCCACATGAAAGCTCTCAACGCAATTAAAAACGGATACTTCAAAGATCAAATAGTTCCGATTGAAGTGGAAGAAGTCTATCTCGAAAACGGAAAGAAAAAAACGAGAACGTTCACGGTTGATACCGACGAAGGACCGCGCGCAAGCACAACATTGGAAGCGTTGGCTAAATTAAAACCGGCGTTTGCCGCCAACGGTTCGGTTACGGCGGGCAACTCGTCGCAAGTATCCGACGGCGCGGCGTTTGTTTTGGTGATGTCCGAAGATATGGTAAAAGAACTGAATTTAACTCCGATTGCAAGATTGAAATCTTATGCGCTTGCCGGCGTAGATCCTACTCTTATGGGAACCGGTCCAATCGAAGCGATTCCAAAAGCGTTGGAAAAAGGCGGAATGAAAATGGACGATCTCGATCTGATAGAACTGAACGAAGCGTTTTCTTCGCAATCTTTAGCCGTTATCCGTACGCTCGATTTGAACACTGAGATTCTCAACGTAAACGGCGGCGCAATTGCGCTCGGTCATCCGCTTGGCTGCACCGGCGCAAAACTAACGGTGCAGATTCTTAACGAGCTGAAACGCCGCGATAAAAAACACGGAATGGTTACGGCGTGCGTAGGCGGCGGTCAAGGCGTTGCCGCGATATTCGAAAGACTTTAATCAAAGAATTGTGAATTTGGTTTTTAATGATAAAGAGAAAAGCGGTAACGAATGAATGAATTGAATGGATGAATGATTTTGAACTGAACGCTAGACGCTTAAAAACTAAACGCTAATAAAGAAAAGGAAAATAAAATGTCTGATGAAAACAAAAATGAAGTATTGAAAGGCGGAGAATTTCTGATTAAGGAAAGCGATCCGCAGTCGGTATTTACTATGGACGATTTAACGGAAGAACAAAGAATGATGGCGGACACCGCCCGTGAATTCGTTGAAAAAGAAATTATCCCGAATGTGGACGATATAGACAAACAGAAAGAAGGTTTGACCGTAAGTTTGCTTGAAAAAGCCGGAGAAATCGGGCTGCTCGGAACTTTCATTCCCGAAGAATACGGCGGTCTCGGCGAAAACTTCGACACAAACACAATCCTTTCGATGGAAATGGGAAACGCCCATTCGTTCGGCGTATCGTTTGCGGCGCATACGGGAATCGGGACTTTGCCGATTCTTTATTACGGAACGGAAGAGCAGAAACAGAAATATCTTCCCGCGCTCGCTTCCGGCGAAATGAAATCGGCTTACTGTTTAACGGAACCGACTTCCGGCTCCGACGCGCTTTCTGCAAAAACAACGGCGGTTCTTTCGGAAGACGGAACGCATTACATTTTGAACGGACAAAAGATGTGGATTACAAACGGCGGATTTGCCGATATCCTTATTACGTTTGCCCAAGTTGACGGCGATAAATTCACGTGCTTTATTATTCCCACCGATTCCGAAGGTTTCACGAAAGGGGAAGAAGAAAATAAAATGGGAATTAAAGGCTCTTCAACCCGCGCTCTGTTCCTTGATAACGTAAAAGTCCCCAAAGAAAACGTTCTCGGCGAAATCGGCAAAGGTCATTACGTTGCGTTCAATATTCTGAACGTCGGAAGATTCAAACTCGGCGCAATGGTTACCGGCGGCGCGAAAAAATATATTTCAATAGCCGTTCAATACGCCAACGAAAGAAAACAATTCGGCAAAACTATTGCAAGTTTCGGCGCAATTAAATATAAATTAGCCGAGATGGCTGTGCGCGTTTTTGTTTCCGAAGCGGCAATGCTTCGCACAAGCGGATTGATTAACCAGATGTCCGAAGAACTGATGGCGGACGGCGCGCAGTTCAGCGATTCGCTGATTAAATCCGCAGAAGAATACGCAATCGAATCTTCGATGATGAAAGTATTCGGCTCGGAAATGCTCGATTACGTAGCCGACGAAGTCGTTCAGGTTCACGGCGGTTACGGTTATTCCGAAGAATACCCCGCGGCGCGCGCTTACAGAGATTCCCGCATCAACAGATTGTTCGAAGGCACAAACGAAATCAACAGATTGCTCGTTGTTGATATGCTTATCAAACGCTCGATGAAAGGAAGACTCGATCTGCTCGGGCCCGCAATGGCAATACAAAAAGAACTTCTTTCGATTCCCGAATTCGGCGACGAGCCGGAAGGTCTTTTGGCGAAAGAGATGAAAGCGGTTCGCAACGCAAAAAAAGCCGCGTTGATGATTGCCGGTTCCGCGGTTCAGAAATTTATGCAGAAATTAGCAGAAGAACAGGAAGTAATAATGAATATCACCGATATGCTGATTGAAATATTCACTTCCGAATCCGCGATTCTCCGCACGCTTAAATACGCCGCGGCAAAAGGAGACGAAGCGGCGGAAATGTACGCTAAAATGACAAGCGTTTACGTAAGCGACTCGCTCGAAAGAATCAACCTTTACGGCAAACACGCAATAGCCGCTTTTGCCGAAGGCGACGATATGAAACTCTTGCTGCTCGGAATGAAACGCTTCACGAAACTCGATCCGGTTAACACAACCAAACTCCGCCGCGAAGTTGCGGACAAGATGATCGAAGAAAATAAATATTGTTTTTGATTCTCCTCTATAGAAAAGTAAAAACGGGATCGTAAGTTTTTTCTTGCGGTCCCGTTTTGTTTTTAAAAAGAACGCCCGCCGTTGAAAACCGTTTTTTACAAAAGATTTGTGAAGCGAAACTTCCGTTTTTGTTAAGCGCCTTATTTACAATTACGACAAATGTCGTCTGGTGAAAATTACCGTTATTTTTTATTATTAAAGTTTGCTCATAAAGTAAGAAACGCTTTGTAGGCTTCAGCCTGCGTCATTAAATCAGAACCTTCATTGGAAGCGTCCCAAGGAAGAAAATTACCGAGCTGAATCCATCCATTAGTTTGGTCTAATTCCGGAGAATAAAGGTTGTTAAACTCGGTTATTTTTGTTTGATATTGAGAAGTATATTTAATTATCGCAAAGTATTATTTCAATAACGCGAGTATCCTTAAATATACGCATGCGTTTTTTGTCTTATTTCCCTTTACTTTAATAACTTAGAAAAATTTGAGCGGAGCCTATTTAAAAAGCTGCGGATATTATAAAACAAGTAAAATTTTATATATTTAAAATCGCTAACAAATCTATATGAGGAGCGTATGTCATATAAAAGAAGAAGAACAATTTTTACCGTTTTGTTATTCGTTTCGCTTGTTTTCATTTGGGGAATGTTTCCGTCGGCTCCGGCAGAAGGAATGTACCCGCTGAGCGAAATTCCGAAAAACGATTTAACGAAAGCGGGATTAAAGATAAATCCGGACGAGATATTCAACCCCGACGGCGTGAGTTACATAGACGCGCTTGTAAAACTCGGCGGATGCACCGGCTCATTCGTTTCGCGCGACGGGTTGATAATCACAAATCATCATTGCGCTTTTCGAGCGGTGAACAAAGCGAGCACAACCGAACATAATTATCTGCGCGACGGATTTCTCGCGAACGAAAAGGAAGAAGAAATTCCGGCGGAAGGCTACGCGTGCAGAATCGCGGACTCTTACGAAGACGTTTCGGAAGAAGTTCTCGCCGCGGCTGAAGGAATCGATGATTTGACAGAACGGAATCAGGCGATAAGGGATAAAATGGCGGAGCTTGCCGCCGACGCTTCCGATTCCGAGAACTCGATTGAGGCGCAAGTTTCCGAAATGTTCGTCGGGAAAACTTACGTTCTTTTCAAATATAGAATTATCAAAGACGTGAGGCTCGTTTACGTTCCGCCCCGTTCGGTGGGCGAATTCGGCGGCGAAACGGACAACTGGATTTGGCCCCGTCACACGGGCGACTTTTCCTTCGTGCGCGCTTATGTCGCTCCCGACGGAAGCGCGGCGGAATATTCGAAGGAGAACGTTCCATATCATCCCAAAAAGTTTTTGCGCATAAATCCGAAAGGCGTTCAAGAGGGCGATTTCGTTTTCATACTCGGTTATCCGGGAAGAACTTTCCGGCACATGCCCGCGCGCTTTGTCGAATATCAAGAAAAGATTCAACTGCCTTATATTTCTCAGTTGTTCGAATGGATGATTGACGAAATGGAAGCGCTTAGTAAAGAAGACGAAGCGCTTCAATTGGAATACGCTTCGCAAATCAAAGGGCTTGCCAACACGATGAAAAATTACAAAGGGAAACTCCGCGGATTGAAACGCCTTCAGCTTGTCCGGCAGAAATTCGACGAAGAGAATAAACTCAAGGAATTCATAGAATCGGATAAATCTTTGAAAGAAAAATACGGCTCTCTTTTCGACGAAATAAACGGCTTGTACGACGAACAATTCGAAATCGGGAAAGCGTATCTTTGGCTGAGAATGTTTACGAGGTTTTCGGACGTTTATCGGCTCGCGCAGACTTTTCAATCTTACCGGGAAAAATTTGAAGCTGAGGAACCGGACAGCGCAAGCGGCAATTTGAACGAATTGAAAGAAACTTTAATCGGTTTGATCGAAAAGAGCGATGGGAATTTCGATAAAGCTTTCGTAACAAAAATGTTTTACGACGCCGGGAAATTCGGAGAGGAGAGAAAAATAAACGCCGCGGAATTATTGAACGGCAAAACCGCCGAAGAGTTTGCCGAAGAACTCTTTTCGTCGAAACTGCTCGACAAAGATTTTATTGAAAACGAGTTGTGCGCTTCGGTGGAAAGCGTTAAAAACTTCGACGATATTTTAACTCGAACCGCTAAGTCGGTCTTCAACCAAACGCTCGAATTAACCGCGAAAACAAAAGAGCTGAGCGGCGTTCGAACCGATCTTCTCGCAAAGTTTGTGAACGCCAAAATGGCTTGGAAAAAGCAATCGTTTATTCCCGACGCGAACGGCACGCTCCGTTTAACTTACGGCTATGTGAAAGGATATTATCCCGCCGACGCGGTTTACTATTCGCCGATAACGTCGTTGAGCGGCGTGATTGATAAAAGTATGCTCGGCGGCGAATACGCGATTCCCGACAAATTGAAAACGCTTTACGATAACAAAGAATTCGGCGAATTTTACAACGACGAACTCGGCGGCGTTCCGGTCGCTATTCTTTACGATACCGACACGACCGGCGGAAATTCCGGCAGCCCGATTCTAAACGCTTACGGCGAACTTATCGGAGTGAACTTCGACCGCGCTTACGAAGCGACGATCAACGATTATCAATGGGACGAATCTTACAGTCGCTCAATCGGCGTCGATATCCGCTACGTTTTATGGATAGCGAAATATCTTTCCGGAGCCGATAATCTGCTGAAAGAAATTACAGAGAAAATTTAGGTTTGGAAACGTTGCTCAACCGCGTCAAGCCGCAAAAAAAAGATTTAAGAACCCGTCTTTCGTCGAGACTGAGAGATCCTTAAATCAATTCTATTTTTGAATTGGAATATCGTTAAAAAAGATTTTTTGCGGTAAATAAGCGCTTAAAACGCCGACGCAAGATTTAGGATGTAAAAATTGAAACTTACGATTATATTTTATAAGATAAAGTTTAAATATAATTTTTAAGGAATTTCCACTATGCGAAGAAAATTACAAAAGAGTTTAATTATTATTTTGGTATTTTTTTCATTCGCCGGTTACGCGCAACAAAATGACGATTTCAAAATTGCGCTTGCCCTAAAAGGCGGCGGCGCGCTCGGATTCGCGCACATCGGGGCGATTGAAGTAATCGACTCGCTCGGCGTCCCGATTGATTACGTCGCCGGAACCAGCATGGGCGGCTTGGTTGGCGCGCTCTATTCTCTCGGCTATTCCGCCGACGAGATGAAAAAGTTTGTCCTTTCAATCAACTGGAAAGATTTGTTCAACGATTCCCCTCCGAGAAGCGAACTTCCGTATCTCGTTAAAAAGAACACCGGAAAATTTCAAGTAAAACTCGACTTGGATTATTTGAAGCCGAAGCTGCCGAGCGGATTGATATCGGGGCAAAAAATCTACGAACTCTTTTTCAAAACGTCCTATTTTTATGAAGGCGTTAAAAGTTTCGACGATTTGCCGATTCCCTTCCGCTGCGTGGGCGCGGACCTCGTTACGATGAAAGAGGTTGATTTTGACAAAGGCTCGCTGGCTTTGGCGATGCGGAGCACAATGTCGATTCCGACGGTTTTTAATCCGGTGAGAATCGGCGACAAGATGATTGTTGACGGCGGAATGATTAACAACTATCCCGTGGACGTAGCTAAAAATATGGGCGCCGATTTTGTAATCGGTTTGAACCTTGTCAGTAAACCAAAAGACGCCGATTATTTCGACGATCTTCTGAAGGTGCTCGACCGCACGTCCGATATTCCCCGTTATCAAAAACTTCAAAGCACGGTAAATCTTGCGGATTTGAATATCGACGAAAATATTGAAGGATATTCGCTTCAAGATTTTGACGTTGAAAAAGTAAAGGAAATTATCGCCCGCGGGAAAAAAGCGGCGTATGAAAAGTTGGACGAACTTATCGCGATTAAGAAGGAATATCTGAAACATCATCCGCAAAACGTTAATTTACCGAAAATAAAATCTATTGAAGTTAAAGGAAATAATGAGTTAAGCTCCGTGAGAATAAAAAGAATGCTGAAAATTAAGGAAGGCGGTTTTTTTGATGTCAATGAATACAAAAAACGGCTCGAAAAAATTAATAATTCATCTCATCTTTTTTCAATCGCTTCAAAAGAAATAAAAAAAGAAAATGGAACGGAAATAAGACTTGCGGTAACCGAAAGAAAAATTGCGATAATAAATAAACTGAAGGTGAACTCAAAAGGAATTAAAGACGAGAAATTTATAATTGATCAATTGCAGCTGCGCGAAGGAAAACCGTTTTACGTTGATAAATTTCAGAAAAACGTTTCGAGGTTATACGGACTCGATTATTACAAATACATAATTTATTCCATCAAACAGAACAAAGATTCCTCGATTGACTTAACAATTCAAGCGGAGGAGAAATCTCCGCACAGATTTCTTTTCGGCATAAAATATAACGACTTCAACAAACTGGTCGGCAATATCGGTTTTCAAGTTAATTCGGTTTTGGTGCCGGGACTTTATTTGGAAACCGAACTCCAGTTTTCCGGACTGACGAGATTAAAATTCTTGGCGGCGTATCCTTCCACTTCGCTTAGTTCGCCTCTTTATCCGTTCGTAACCGTTGATTACAAGGAAATTCCCTATACGATTTATGATCAAGAGGGAAACGGAATAATCAAATATTGGGAAAGAGCGTGGTATTTTCAAGCGGGGCTGGGGCTGGAAATTGACCGCTCGTATCTACTTTCCGCCGCTATTAAATACGAGATTCCAAACGTGAAAGAAGCCATCGGAGCGATTGCCGGAGAGTTTTTTAATTCCAATTACTTGAGTTTGAGAACCGGTCTTATAATCGATAAACTCGACAGCAGACTTTTTCCGTCCAACGGTCTCTATTTTCGAGGCGGACTCGAATGGAGCTCGGAAGGATTTGCGTCGGATTTTTATTTTCTGCGGCTCGAAGGAAATATCGACTTCTATGCAACGATTGACAAAATCCACACTTTCCATATCGGCGGTCTTTACAGACAATCGTGGTCGGAGGAACAGGGTTTTATGTATAAAACTTGGTTTCTCGTCGGCGGTCCCGAAACTTTTTGGGGCTGGGAATATTGGCAGGCTATCGGCTTCCGCTTTTTTACGGCTTTAGCCGAATACAGAGCGCAAGTGGCTGAAGGACTTTATTTGGCGTTTCGGACAAACGCGGCATTCGACTCTGATTTTTTGGTTAACAGCAATAAGAAAGTTTTGTGGGGCGGAGGCGTTGCGGTTATTTACAATTCGCTATTCGGTCCGGTCAGCATTATTATTACCAATGGCGATAAATCTCCCTATTCTCCTACGAAACGGGTGATGCGTTACTATTTTCAAGCGGGTTATCGTTTTTAATTCGAATTGAGAGAAAGTTTTATTAATAATCTTAACGTTGCTTATTTTATTAAGTTTAAATAGATTATTTTCAGAATATTTAGTATTAAGGGGGCTTCGAAAACCTTTAAATTCAGAGAAGAAGAATTAGTTTTATCCGGAGACTGTGCGTGGTAATTGCAGAATCCGGTCAATGTTGTGCGGCATGATTTTAGGCGCTTTTAATCATAATAAAAAGAGAAGGTGTAAATGAAAGAAATAGCGATTTTAATTATTCTGTTTGCGTCGTCCTCCGTTTTTTTTGCGCAAATTCATAGAAGTAAAAACGAGGAACAATTATACTCTTTCGCGGAAACGGAAAACGGCGAAAAACAATCGCCTATAAATATTCCCGAATATATTGTAAAGCACAAAGATTTACAAATCGAACGCAATTATCTTAATTCCAAGCTGTCGGTTTCAAATTTGGGGCATACAATTCAATTTAATTACGATATCGGAAGCGGATTAAAATTTAACAACCAACTGTTCGATTTAATTCAGTTTCATTTTCACACTCCGTCGGAACATTTATTGGGAAGCGTTACTTATCCGCTGGAGATGCATATAGTTCATACGTTAAGGAATAATCCCAACTCCGAAACGGAGTATGTCGTGATAGGCGTACTTTTTAAAGAGGGAAAAGAGAACCCGATACTCAAAAAAATTCTCGATAACATTCCTCCGGCGGGAAAAACGATAAAGAACGAAAATATTTCAATTTCTATCGACGATTTTTTCAACGCGCACAATGATTTCTACTATTACGAAGGGTCGCTTACGACGGCGCCGTTTACCGAAACCGTTCGCTGGATTGTGCTTGGCAAAATTTATGAGGCTTCATACGCTCAGATTAAAAAGTTCAACTCGTTAATGGGAAATAACGCGCGTCATATTCAAGCGATAAACGGACGGGAAATAACGATTAATTCAGGTTTATAAACAAAAAGAAAATTTATTGTGGAAAACAGACAAAACGCAACCTCTTTATCGACAAACCTAATAATTGCTATGCTCGGCGTTATTGTTTTGATTGCCGTAGGCTATGTTCTGGCTATCGCCAAAGATATTCTCTTCCCTTTTGCAATGGCAATTTTTGTTTCTTTTATACTTTATCCGGTTATCGAATTTTTCGAGAAGAAAAAAATCCCCAGTTCTTTAGCCACTCTTTTATCGATAATTCTCTTTGCGGCAATTATCTATTTGCTGGTTTTTCTTGTGAGCGACAGCATAAACCAATTCAGTTCGGGAATAGAAAAATATCAGGAACGCTTCGATGAAATTTCAAAGCAGGTCGAATCGCTTTTAAGCGTTAACATGAATTTTATGCCCGGCAGCGAAAACGGCGATTCAACAATTCTTAAAGAAATAACCGACAACCTTTCAATAACCGGATTTGCCACTTCTGTAATAGGTTCAATAAGTTCTCTTCTTTCGAAAACCTTCATGATTATTTTAATACTCATATTTATGTTGTTGAGCAGAAACCAACTTAGGCAAAAAATTAAAGCCGCGTTTAAAGGAGAAACAGCCGACAGACTGGAGAATATTTTTGATAACGTAAATATTCAAATAAGAAAATATATTATTCTTAAGACATTGATTAGCATTACAACGGCGGTTTTATTTATGATTACGCTTGCGGTTTTCGGCGTTGAATTTGTCGTCGTTTGGGGAATTCTCGCGTTCGTTCTGAACTTTATTCCTAACATCGGCTCGCTGATTGCTACTATTCTTCCTATCGGAATTGCGTTTATCCAGTTCGAAAATCCGATGATTGCGCTTTGGCTGACAATTATTCTAATTGCAATCCAGCAGATAATGGGAAATTTGGTCGAGCCGAAACTATTGGGAGACAGAGTTAATTTGAGTCCGATTGTTATTTTATTTTCCCTTGTTTTTTGGGGCTGGCTGTGGGGAATTTGGGGAATGTTTCTTTCGGTTCCGATTACCGTTATGATTAAAATTATTCTTGAAAATATCGACGCTACAAAACCGATCTCAATTATGATGGGAAGCAAATAAAATGACCGATTCAAAATTCAGAAAAGACGTTATCGATTTCCTTTCGAAAAATATCGGCGTGCCTTCCGGCATACTGATAAATATTATTGACACTATTCTGGTTATCCTAATCTTAATTGTAATCAATAAATTAATATTTGCCGTAGTAAAAAGAAATACAAACAACACAACAATACTTTACAGATGGAAACGGTATGTCCGCTATACCGTAACGACAGTCGGGATTATTCTTATTCTGCAGGTTTGGGTTTTGCAGATCACTTCTTTGGGCACATATTTCGGACTTCTTTCTGCGGGACTTGCAATCGCTTTAAAAGAACCGATTGTTAATTTCTTCGGCTGGATTTTCATTCACTGGCGGAAACCTTTTGTTTTGGGCGATAGAATCCAAGTCGGTAAAAATAAAGGCGACGTGATTGACATACGCCTTTTCACATTTAAAATAATGGAAATAGGCAATTGGGTTACCGCCGAACAGACGACCGGCAGAACGATTATGGTTCCCAATTCAAAAATATTTACGGATTTTATTTCAAATTATTCTTCGGGATTTAATTTCATCTGGTCGGAGATTCCGGTTGTCGTAACTTTTGAAAGCAACTGGAAAATAGCCAAAGAAATTTTAATCAAAATCGTAAATGAACACACGAAAGAATATTTTAAAGAAGCCGAGCGGGAAGTAAGAAAAGCCGCAACCAATCTTCTTCTGCCGCGGGAAACCGAAACGGCGCCCCGCGTTTTTACTTCGGTGATTGACAGCGGCATACAGTTAACGGCGCGCTTTATTATTCCGCCGCGCGCAAGGAGAAAAAAAGAAGAAGAAATTTGGGAACACATTCTCGACGATTTTTCCGTTAGACAGGACGTTGATTTCGCTTATCCCACGGTTAGATATTACGATAATATTAAAGAAGGCAAACACGTTTAAGAAATAAAGTTTAAGGCGTATAAATGAAAAAATTACTTTTGTTTTTTATCTTCTTCATTTTCTCGGTCCAAAATTTCGGGCAGGGAAATTTCGGAATCGGCGCAACATTTGACGTCAATTTCGTAACGGGAGATTTCTCCGATTTCTTAAATACGGGAACGGGTTTTTCCGCGACGGGCGAATATGATTTCTCCGGCAACTACGCTGTCTTTCTTCAAGGCGGTTACGCAAGTTATTCCGCGGATATGAACAAAGTAGGCGGCGGAGGTTATTCGTTTGATTTCAGCGTTAAATCAATTACGGCGCTCGGCGGATTGCGGTATTATTTCCCCGTTCCGGTTTTTGTCGAACTCGGAATCGGCGGAAATTATCTGAAATTAAACGCCGAAATTTGGGACGCGGTTAATAACGAGACTACAAACAAATCGACGGACTACGAATTCTTTTTCGCATTCGCGCCGTCCGTCGGATATAGAATTATGCTTGCGGAAAGATCCTCGTTTGAATTGATTGGAACGTTCAGAAGCGCAAGCAAGGACGGAACGACGTTCAGCTCGTTTTCGGCGCGCGCGGGATTAACCGTTTATTTCTAATTTATCGCGGCGTATATCGCAGCAAAGACGGATAGAACTATCGCGGCGTATATCGCGCAGCGAAGACGGATTTATCGCGGCGTAGCGTAGCGAAGACGGATGATTATTGATTTGCACAAGTTGATTTTACGAAGTTTTGTAGTTTTATAAATTCTCACCGACTAATTCCCAAATTTTGATTCTCCGCTTCTTTCAATTTTTCAATCGTTCCTACGTCGAACCAATAATTAAACTCCGGCGCAAACCCTTTGATTTTATATTCTCCGCAAATATTTAAATAAAAATCTATTACGGAAAAAACGTCGTCCTCCGGAAACGCCTTGAAAATATTAGGCGATATCAGATGAACTCCCGCAAAGCCGTATTCCGTAAGCCCTTTGCGGTTTCCCGTTTTTATTATTTCTTCTCCGGTCGCTTTATTTCCCCAGCCGCAAAGAAGCGATTGTTGATCGAATAAAAAATATCTTGAAGAAACGTTCTTTCTTAAAACAAGCGTAACGTCGGCGTTTGAATTTTGATGAAAAGCGGATAATTTTTTAAAATCCAAATCGCTGATAATATCGACGTTGTGAAGGATAAACGGTTCGTCGCCCAGCGCCGGCGCGGCTTTTTTAATTGCGCCGCCGGTATCGAGCAGTTTTTCGCTTTCGTCCGAAATAAGAATTTCCGCGCCGAAGTTATCGTTTGCCGAAAGAAAATTCAGAACTTTTTCCGAATGATGGTAAACATTAACGACAATTTGATTAATATTCTCGGAAAGAAACTTCTCAATCAGAATTTGCAGAAGCGGTTTTCCGTTCAGTTTAACGAGAGCCTTCGGAATTGAATTTGTAAGCGGACGGAGCCGCGTTCCCAAACCCGCAGCCAAAATAAACGCTTTCACTCTTTTTCCAGCTCCGTGTGATTAAGCTCTATTTGGATATTGTATTTTTCTTGCAGATGTTCTTTTAATCTTTCCGCGCAGTAAACCGAGCGATGCTGCCCGCCGGTGCAGCCGAAGTAAACCGAAAGATTCCAAAATCTTCTTTCGAGATACGCGTCAATCGCGCGGTCAACAACTGAAAAAACGTCGGTTAAAAACTTTTCCGCGTCGCTGCGCGTTTTCATAAACTCCTTCACCGCGTCGTCTTTGCCCGTTAGCGATTTGTAATCTTCGTATCTTCCGGGATTGTGCAGCAATCGGCAATCGAACACAAAACCGCCTCCGGTTCCGGTTGAATCTTCCGGTATGCCCCTCGCGTAAGAAAAACTTTTAATTGTTATTTTAAGTTCGCTGCGCTTTTTGTTCAGTTTGAATTTCTGTAATTCGGGCGAATCAATCATTTTTTTCAAAACGCCGGAAAGATGGTCTATTTGTACGGGAAACTCGACGTTCTTCAAAAGCCAATCGAGATTATCGAGCGCAAATGGAATGCTCTGTAAAAAATGTTCTTTCTTTTCGTAAAAACCGCGAAAACCGAACGCGCCCATCGCCTGCAGAATTCTTATCAGCGTATAGCCGAAAAAATATTGTTTGAATTTTATTTCGTCAACCGGAATTATTTTTTTGAGATTCGCAATGTAATAGTCCAGCAGTTCGGCGCGGAGAGAATGCGGCAGATCGGCTTTTGCGTCGAAAAGCAGCGAAGCCAAGTCGTATTGCAGCGCGCCTTTTCTTCCGCCCTGATAATCGATGAAATACGGTTCGCCGTTTTTTATCATCACATTGCGCGACTGGAAATCGCGGTAGAGAAAATAATTCGCGTCGGCGGTTAAGAGATAATCGGCGAAAGCGTGAAAATCATTTTCAAGTTTCTGTTCGTCAAAAGGAATTTTGGCGAGTTTGAGAAAATAATATTTGAAGTAATTCAAATCCCAGAACATCGATTGTTTATCGAAAGCCGGACGAGGATAGCAGACTGAATAATCAAATCCCACGGAGGCTTTAACTTGAATTAAAGGAAGATAATCGAGCGTTTTTTTATAGAGAGGAATTACCTCTTCGGGAAACTTCCCCTCTTTTCTTTTTTCAATTAAAAGAGAAAACAAAGTATCGTCGCCCAAGTCTTCAAGCAGATAACCGTTGTTTTCCAAATCTTTTGCTAAAATTTTCGGAACGGGCAAATTGAATTTCAAAAAATGTTCGGTGAAAGATAGAAATGCAATATTTTCTTTTAAATCTTCATTGTAAACTGCAATTGCGGTTTGGTTTCCGTTTACAACTCTAAAATATTTTCTGTAAGAACCGGATTCGGGAAGCGGAATGATTTCGTCCGCTTCCTTTCCGAAGTAGTTTCTTACAATTATAGAAATGGATTTTAGTATGCGCTCATTCATTCAAAATTTTCGAAAGTTAAAAAGCAAACACCAAACCGGCGGAAATTTCGCCTTGGATAAGATACGAGCCCGCCGAAATTCCCCAACCGCAGCCTCCGGTTCCGCAGAAAATTGCGCCGCCCGAATAAAAAAGAGGAGCTAAAAGTCTGCCCTGCAGCCTTAAACCGATATGGGGATTAAAAAATATTTTAACTCCGCCGCCGATACCAAACGCCATTCTCACTTCGGTGGAATAAATATTCGAATCGGGAGAAATCCAAGCGGCTCCGATTGAAAAAAGTCCGTACGGCTGAACCTTTCCCCGCTTGGCATAGTAAAGAGCCGCGCCCTGAATATAGTGGATTGACACGTTAAACAATTGTTTGGTAAAACCGCCCGGATATGTTTTTAGAGACATTGAAGTCGGCGAATAATTATAGGAAATCTCCATACCCATTCTTCTGTCAATGTTATAACTCATCGCAACGCCGTAATGCGCGTCGTTTTTAATGTTAAGGTCTCCGGCGCTCGTATAAATATAGCCGGCAAAGAAATATCCGCCCATTACTGAAATATCAATTTTCGGCGCTTTTTGGGCAAACGACATTTGTGATAAAATAAAGAGGGAAATAAATAATATTAGAATTTTTTTCATTTTATTCTCCGTATATATTTGTGTTAAAAAGCTTCTTCCACTTGAAAGTAAACTCCGTTTGTATTTTTCCCGAATCCGATATCGAGCCGTAGATTTATTTTTTCTTGCTCGTCTAATCGGAAACGAATTCCAACGCCGTAAGAAGGTTTTATATTCTTCGCTGTAAAGTTAACCAATTTATCGGACACATCGCCGGCTCCCGCAAATATAACGCCATAAAACCGCCAAAAAACAAACGTTCGCAATTCAGCTTGAACCGCATAATAGTTTCTATCCCTGAATCTCCCCTCGTAATATCCCCGCATACGCCGGTACCCGCCGAGTCTGGGATAACTATAAAAAGGCGGCGAGCCGTAAACGGCGGTAAAGTATGCCTCAACGGCAAGGATTTGGTTCTCGCTTAAAGAAAAATATTTTCGTATGTCAATTAGATACGAATTGAAATCATAATTTCCGCCGAAAGATTTTGAAAAAAAAGTCGCTTGAATTTCGTTGTAAAAACCTTCCGACGGATAGAAAATATTATCGCGGGAATCGTAAAAAAGACGTATTCCCAAACCGGAATTTGTTCCTCCTTCCGTTCCAAGAAACATTCCGTTTTTCAAAAGCGTGTTTTGCATAAAATCCAAACTTGTTACATATTCATAATAATATTGCAATCCTATTAAAAATTTTCTTGTAAACGCGTAATTTGCGCTGATATTAGCCGTGAAATCAAACAGTTTATAAAACGGCTCGTCAATATCGTCGGTGGTTGAACCGTAACCGTAAAATTTTTCAATAAGCCGTTCTATCCAAAACAACCCCGTTAAAAGATATTTTTCTTTTTTGAAATAAAATTCGGGATTAAGATAAACTAAGAATTGACTTGCGGTTGTGTAATAGGCGGAAAAGACAAACTTAGACGGTTTCGAAAAAGTTCTGGAAGTATCGCGCAAAGAAAGAATTCCCCCGCCGCCGAAAGCGAGCTTCTTTTCGGGCGTATAAAAGACGTAAGGGTAAGCAAAAAACTCCGACGTAACATGAGACGAGGTTTTCTTTTCCGCTCCGGTTTCTTGAGCCGAAATTTTGACGCCGAACATCGCCGTGCAAAGTATTGCAAATAAAACAAAACAAATTTTTGTTTGATTGAAAAAAAACATACTCACATACTTTTTTAAGAGAAACGCACTCTTAATTTATAAAAACTTTTGTAAAAAAAGATACTTCGACCTATTTCAAAAATATTGGCGCCGCCGGATAATTTTTCGGTTTTTTTGACTTCCTCCATCTTCACTCCAAACATTTTTTAAAACGAGTCGGAATAGAAGTCTTTTGTAAAAGAGGGTAGTGTAGCGCTAATCTAAGTTTGCCTTTATTTTCGCCGTTTGTTTTTATTATATTAGCAATATGTTTGTGAGAATAAAAACATCGCCGAATAGTAAGAAAAAATCAGTACAGATAGTTCAGTCAGTTCGTAAAGGAAAATCGGTATCTCAAAAAATAGTGAGACACATAGGCACAGCGCTTGATTCGGCTGAATTAACAAAGTTAAAAGAATTAGCCGAGTTTATAAAAGCCAAGTTAGAAAGCCAATCAAATCCAGCTCTATTTAGCCCCGAAACAATTGCGGAAATGGCAATTGAAGCAAGAAGGGCAAAAGAAGACGAAACCGAACTAAAAGTCAATCTAAAAAACTTACGAGAAGAAAGCCGCGTAATAGTGGGCATACACGAAGTATATGGCTCAATATACAAAGATTTAGGGTTTGACAAAGTAATAAAAAACCCAAAAAGAAATGCAGCGGCAAATAAAAAACTCTTTAATATAGTAATGGCAAGGATAGCCAACCCAAAAAGCAAAAGATCAAGCGTTATAGAATTAGAAAAAGATTTTGGAATTAAGTTATCCTTAGAAGGCGTCTATAAGATGATGGATAAACTTGACGACAAGGCAATAGAAAAGATTGAAATGCAATCATACGTCAATGCAAAAGAGATACTAAAAGAAAAGATAAACGTGGTATTCTACGAATGCACAACGCTCTACTTTGAATCATTTAGCGAAAATGATTTAAAACAAAAAGGTTACGGCAAAGACATGAAATTCAATCAGCCTCAAGTATTGTTAGCGTTAGTTTCAACAAGCGAAGGTTTGCCAATAGGTTATCAAATATATCCTTGTTCACAGTATAAAGGTTCAACATTAAGAGATGCGACAAAAAAACTGAAAGAGAAATATGAAGTTGAAAAGATAGTTGTGGTAGCGGACAGCGCTTTATTAAATAAAGAGAACATAGAAGACTTAGAAAACGAAGAACTTGAATATATTCTCGGAGCGAGAATAAAAAATATGTCCAAGAAAGTAGAGCAAGAAATATTAGACAAAAGCAAATACAAAAAACTTCAAGAAAATAGCGGCGAAAAAATAGTAGAAATAATCTTAACCGAAAAAAAACGATTGATAGTGACCTATAGCGAGAAACGAGCGGAGAAAGATAAAAAAGAGAGAGAAAAAGCGGTAAAGAAATTGAAAGAGAAAATGAACAAATCAAAAAATCCGGCAAATCTGATGAGTAATTACGGATATAAAAAATATTTAAAAATAACGGGGGAAACAAAAGTAGAATTAGATGAAGTAAAACTTGCCAAATCATCTGCATGGGACGGATTACACGGAATAATAACAAACAAAAAAGATTTCACAGCCGAAGGAGCCATAGAGTATTATCACAGACTTTGGCAATTAGAAGAGAATTTTAGAATAAGCAAACACGATTTGAGAATAAGACCGATATACCATTGGACGCCCAAAAGAGTAAGAGCGCATTTAGCAATAAGTTTTATGGCTTCAGTATGTGAAAGACATTTGGAGTTCAGAGTAAAAAAACAATATAAAAAATTATCTCTTGAGGTAATAAGAAATGAATTATTGCATAGTCAATGCAGCATTGTGAAGAATCTACTAACGAATAAAAAATATTGTATCCCATCAAAAACAACGCGGGAAATGAAGAAAATTTATCAGACCGTCGGTAAAAAAATAGACTCCATACCTTTCGAAATTAAATAATTTGCGTCATCTAAAATGTCCGACTAAAAATGTAGTGCCTTAGAGAATGACTGCATCCTTTATTTATAATAACTTAGCAAAGTTTTGGTTGGAAGTTATATATTATATTATTAACTTTAGGGCAACATTATTATACAAGGCTTCAACAAAACCTTTGAAGCCTTTTACCTCCATAAAGGCTATACGACGGCGAAGGTTGCTATAATTTAATAATAGTATTTGTTAATAAACATTCCGACTTCTACCGAAAGCTTTCGGGATTCGCCGGGACAAGTCCAGCTTCGTCCCGATTCGCAGAATGCTGCGAATAAATCGGGACTCCGCCTGGGTAAGGAGGAAAACATGAAAACACTTCTATTACTACTTCTAACGGTAAATATCATCTTTGCAAATTCGGGAGCAAATAAGTTATTGCAGAAAAGCAATAACAAAAACTACTTTATTAAAAACAAAGGACAGTGGGCGCAAGAAGTAAAATACCTTGCAAAAACAGGGGGTATGAATGCTTGGATAACCGACTTTGGCGTTGTTTACGATTATTATATATTTAAACGCAACTACGCCGAAGAAGAATTATATCAAATGCCCGAACGGGAAAAAGAAGAATACAAAAGAGAAAACAGTTCTATAAAAGGATGCGTTGTTAAATCTATTTTTAAATACAATAATTTCTCTCGGCAATTTGTAGGTGAAAATAAACAAGAAGCCTACTACAATTATTTTTTGGGAAATGATAAAAGTAAATGGGTAAGTAATGTGCCGTTATATGAAGGAGCAACCGTAAAAGAATTATACGAAGGAATAGATATAAAATATTACTTTGACGAAGGATTACTCCGTTATGATTTTATTGTAAAACCCGGAGCGGATATATCACAAATAACAATTACGCTTGAAGGGA
The DNA here is from genome assembly GCA_013151245.1 of Chlorobiota bacterium. Classification (GTDB taxonomy): domain Bacteria; phylum Bacteroidota; class Ignavibacteria; order Ignavibacteriales; family Melioribacteraceae; genus JAADIR01. The sequence continues at coordinate 426 of JAADIR010000212.1, read as the reverse complement.
TAGACAATTACACAATAAATGAAAAAGGGGAACTTGAACAACAAACATCCCTTGGAAAAATAACCCACAAAGATATTGTAGCTTACCAAAAAAACGAAAACGGAAAAAACGAGATAATAAAAATCTTATTTACGCTAAATGAAAACGGAACAATTGGTTTTACTGCAAAAAATTATGACAAAGAAAAAGAATTGATAATTGATCCTTTGGTTTATTCCACTTTTATTGGGGGTAACGATAATGATTATGGAAGCGGAATAGCCATAGATAATTCCGGGAATGCTTTTGTTACCGGATATACCCTTTCCACAGATTATCCAACAACATCCGGCGCGTATGATGAGAGCCAAAATAGTAGTTATGATGTTTTTGTTAGCAAGTTAAATTCAAGTGGAAGCGATTTGGTTTATTCCACTTTTATTGGGG
>JAADIR010000267.1:3842-6601 GCA_013151245.1 Chlorobiota bacterium | reverse complement strand
GGAATGCATCTCGACGTGGGGCGACACATGTTTCCGGTTTCTTTCATAAAAAAATATATTGATTATTTAGCGATGCACAAATTAAACGCGTTTCATTGGCACTTAACGGAAGACCAAGGATGGCGGATTGAAATCAAAAAATATCCGCGTTTAACTGAAATAGGCGCGTGGCGCAAGGGAACGCAAATCGGCAAGACGGCGGAGATAGACAGCGTTCGTTACGGCGGTTTTTATACGCAGGACGAAGCGAGGGAAATTGTAGATTACGCCGCAAAAAGGTTCATTACAGTTGTCCCCGAAATTGAAATGCCGGGGCATTCTCTTGCCGCGCTTGCTTCGTATCCTTTTTTGGCTTGCGCATCGGACAGTTTCGAGGTGGGAACAAAGTGGGGCGTTTACGAAAATATTTACTGCGCCGGAAACGATTCCGTTTTTACTTTTTTGGAAGACGTATTAACCGAAGTGATGGATCTATTTCCTTCGAAATATATTCATATCGGCGGCGACGAAGCGCCCAAAACAAAATGGAAAGAATGCCCGAAGTGTCAAGCGAGAATTAAAAATGAAAATCTGAAAGACGAAAGCGAACTGCAAAGTTATTTCATAGCGAGGATTGAAAAATTTCTTAACGAACACGGGCGACAGATAATTGGTTGGGACGAAATCCTTGAAGGCGGTTTGGCGCCGAACGCCGACGTTATGTCGTGGCGCGGAATCACGGGCGGAATTGAAGCGGCAAAACTGAAACATAACGTTGTAATGACGCCCGGAAGTCATTGTTATTTTGATCATTATCAAAGCGCGCCTGAAGGCGAACCGTTGGCAATCGGCGGATTTCTTCCGTTGGAAAAGGTCTATTCCTACGAACCTATTCCCGAAGAGTTGAACAAGGATGAGCGAAAATATATCATCGGCGTTCAGGGAAACGTTTGGACGGAATATATCGCGACGCCGGAGCAAGTAGAATATATGGCGTTGCCGCGTATGTGCGCCCTTGCGGAAGTCGCGTGGTCGCCCGTCGAAAAACGGGATACGAAAAATTTTCTCGAAAGAATGAACAAGCATTACGAAAGACTCGACGCGATGAACGTAAATTACCGTTGTCCTTCGTTAACGGGATTTGAGTATGAAAACGTTTTTATTGACGACGCCGTTTTGGAAATTATTCCAGGACAAAAAAACAGAGTCGTTCGATACACTTCCGATGGCTCCGAACCGAATTCCCAATCAAAAATTTATACGGAACCGATTAAAATTACCGAGACGACGACTTTCAAATTTTGCGAGTTTAAATCAAACGGAAAACGAGGAAAAATTTATACGGCGAGCTATGAAAAACAAATGCCTTTGGAACCGGTTGCGGACGAAGTAGAATCTAAAGGATTAAATTTCGAATTATTTAAACTTAAAGAAATTATTTCTTCTTTAACGGAAATGAAAAATTTGAAACCGTTAAAAACGGGGGTAATCGAAGATTTTGTTTTTCCGTATTCCGATGAAAATCTACCGCAACGGTTCGGCGTTAAATATTCAGGCTACATTGAAATTCCCGAAGAAGACGTTTATACTTTCAGCGTTGTTTCTGACGACGGAACGCAACTGTTCATCGACAAACGTCTTGTTGTTGATAACGACGGACAGCACGGACCGGTGGAAAAAAGCGGGCAACTCGCGCTCAAGAAAGGATTGCATGAAATTGAACTGTTATATTTTCAAGTCGGCGGTCCGAAAACTTTGCAAGTATTTATGAAACAAGACGGCGAAGAAAAAGAGGAAATTTCGGGTAAAATATTGTGGCATTAGAAAGAATAACGGCGATTTTGTAACTTAGATTGTTTGAAATCTGCGGAGCTATGTCACAAGAGATAAAAAAGACTTTGAGAGTATGGGAAAATGAGAGAATAAGACTTTGCGGAAAATCATAGCGTTCTTTGTGTGAAACCGGAAATCAGACTCATCATCCTTTTTATTCATTCCATAGTTAGTTATATTTAAAATCTTTAAAATATTAAATGGTGTAAAATGTCTAAGAGATACGATATTGCGGTTTTGGGCGGAGGACCCGGCGGTTACGTCGCCGCTATTCGCGCGTCGCAGCTTGGTTTCAAGACGGCGATAATCGACAAAGATAAATTGGGCGGAATTTGTTTGAACTGGGGCTGCATTCCTACGAAAGCTTTGTTAAAAAACGCCGAAGTTTACGATACGATTGCAAAGCGGGCGAATGATTTCGGAATTTCCGTTGAAGGTTTATCGTTTGATTTGAAAAAAGTCGTCGAAAGAAGCCGCTCCGTCGCCGATCAGATGAGCAAGGGCGTAGATTATTTGATGAGGAAAAACAAAATAGATGTTTTTGCCGGATTCGGAAAATTCAAAGACGCTCGCACTCTTGAAATAATTGACGAAAAAGGGAAGAACGTGGAAACCGTTGAAGCGGAGAATATCATTATCGCAACCGGAGCGTCGTCCAAAAAAATACCCTCCATTCCCGTTGACGGAAAACATATTATCACAAGTCGCGAAGCGTTGGTTCCCGACGAGATTCCCGAAAAGCTTATCATTATCGGCGCGGGAGCGATCGGCGTTGAATTCGCTTATTTTTACAACGTTTACGGAAGCGACGTGACAATTGTTGAAATGCTGGATAACATAGTTCCCGTAGAAGACGAAGAAGTTTCGAAAGTTTTGGCTCGCGCTTTCAAAAAAAGGAAAATCAAAATTCATACAAAATCGAAAGTAGAGAAAGCGGAAGTTAAAGA
>JAADIR010000267.1:0-3784 GCA_013151245.1 Chlorobiota bacterium | reverse complement strand
TTGAACGCGATCGGAGTTGCCGGAAACGTTGAAGGATTCGGACTCGACGCGATCGGCGTTGAAATAGAACGCGGGCATATTAAGGTAAATAAAGAAACTTACGCGACAAACGTGGAAGGCGTTTACGCAATCGGCGACGTAATCGGCGCGCCGTGGCTGGCTCACGTAGCTTCAGCCGAAGGAATTCATTGCGTTGAAACGATAAAGGGATTGAATACGCCGCCGGTTGATTATTCGTCGATACCCGGCTGCACTTATGCCCATCCGCAAATCGGCTCGATTGGAATGACGGAAAAAGCCGCCAAAGAAGCCGGATACGAATTGAAGATAGGAAAATTCCCTTTCACCGCAAGCGGGAAATCCGCCGCAATTGGGGAGCGCGACGGTTTTGTTAAACTGATATTCGACGCGAAATACGGCGAGCTTCTCGGAGCGCACATCGTTGGAGCGGAAGCGACCGAACTGATTGCCGAACTCGGTTTGGGTAAAAGTCTCGAAGCGACTTACGAAACAATAATTAAAACTATTCACGCGCACCCGACTTTATCAGAATCGATTATGGAAGCGGCGGCGGACGCAAACGACGAAGCGATTCATATTTGAAAGGTTAAAAGGTAAATAGGTTCATAGGATAAGAGGAAAAAAGGTTTCAGGATTTTGATTGCAATTAATGTTGAATAAAACTTTAAACATATCGGATTTAGGATTTGTCGATTACTTACAAGCGTGGGAGCTTCAAAAAGATATTTTTAATAAAAGATTGAAAAATGAAATTCCCGACACGCTTCTTTTGCTCGAACATCCGAATACCTACACGCTCGGAAAAACAGCGGATAGAAACAATCTGATTGCTTCCGATTCTTATTTGAATGAAAACGGTTTCTCGGTTTACGATATCGACAGAGGCGGGGATATCACTTATCACGGACCGGGACAGCTTGTCGGTTACCCGATTTTGAATCTTAAAAACTGGAAAGAAGACACGCATCTTTATCTCCGCGCGCTTGAAGAAGTCGTAATTAAAACTTGCGCCGATTACGGATTGGAAACCGGAAGGAAAAAAGGTTTAACCGGCGTGTGGATTGACGATAGAAAAATCTGCGCGATGGGAATCAAAGTCAGTCGTTGGATAACAATGCACGGTTTCGCTTTTAACGTGAATACCGATTTGTCGCTTTTCAACGGAATCATTCCTTGCGGAATAAAAGACAAAGAAGTAACGTCGCTTGAAAAGGAAATCAACGCCAATCTTGATATGAACGAAGCAAAAGAAAAGTTGGCAAATAATTTTATTGAAGTATTTGAATATTCAAATTTTAATAAAATAGAAAAACGAGAATTTTTGAATATTCCGGCGTAAAACGTCATTGCGAGGAATCCGACGACAGTCGGATTACGAAGCAATCTTTATTATTTGTTCAGTCATAAATTTTATGCCGTTAGTTGAAAAATATTGTAAAGTGAATTTTGCGAAAGGAGTTTAAATTGAAAAATCAGAAACAGAGTAAAACAAAACTCGATAAAGAAAAGTTGTTAAACGGCTTGAAGACGATGATCCTGTCAAGGGAACTCGACTTAAAAATTTTAAGGTTGTTAAAGCAAGGCAAAGCGTCGTTTTTAATCGCCGGCGCGGGACACGAAGCGACTCAGATCGCGTTCGGAGAAATACTCGACGCGAAAAAAGATTGGGCTTATCCTTATTATCGCGACCAAGCGGTTTTGCTTGCGATGGGCGTAACGCCGAAAGAGATAATGCTGACTATGTTGGGAAAAGCCGACGATCCGGCGAACGGCGGAAGACAGCTCGCCAATCATTGGGGCTCGCGGAGGTTGAATATTCCGTCGCAGTCAAGTCCCACCGGAACGCAGTTTTTGCAGGCGGTCGGGACGGCGCTGGCATACCGGAAAACAGGCGAGAACAATGTCGTTTACGTAAGCGCCGGAGAAGGAACTTCAAGCCAGGGCGAATTTCACGAAGCGGTAAACTGGGCGTCGCGCGAAAAACTCCCCGTAATTTTTGTAATCCAAAACAACAAATGGGCGATTTCCGTTCCCGTCGAAAATCAAACCGGCGGAAAGAAACATTCTATCGCCGAGATGATGGCGGGTTACGATAACCTAAAACGAATGATCGTTGACGGAACCGATTACGTGGAAATGGCGAAGGTTGCCGAAGACGCTTATCAATATGCCAAATCGGGCAAAGGACCGGTTTTGATTGAAGCGCACGTCGTTCGGCTTTTTTCTCATTCTTCGTCCGACGATCAGAAAAAATACCGTCCGCAAAAATCTCTTGAAGAAGATTTGAAAAAAGATCCGATCGACCTATTGAAAAATTTAATGATCAATGAAAAACTTCTTACCGAAGAAGAATTTGAAAAGATAAAAAATGAAATTCACGCCGAAGTTGACGAAGTAGCCGATTGGGCGCTAAAGCAGCCTGATCCCGCTCCGGAAACGGCGGATAAATTCGTGTTCGACGAAAGCGGATTGAAAGATACGCTTGAATATGAAAAATCAACTCCGAACGGAAAGCCGGTCGTGATGGTTGACGCGATAAATCACGCGCTGCACGAGGAGATGGAGCGTAACGAAAAGATTTACGTTTTCGGAGAAGATATAGCGGACGGCAAAGGAGGCGTGTTTACGGCGACGAAAGGGCTTTCTACAAAATACGGCGACGAACGGGTTTTCAATTCGCCGCTTGCCGAAGCGAGCATCGAAGGCGTGGCGATTGGAATGGCGATGACCGGTTTGAAGCCGTGCGTCGAAATTCAATTCGGCGATTACATTTGGCCAGGCTTCATGCAGATGCGCAATGAACTCGCAACTATACGTTACCGTTCGAACGACGGATGGAAAGCGCCCGTAGTAACCAGAACCGCCGTCGGCGGATTTATCGGCGGGGGACTTTATCACAGCCAAAACATCGAAGCTTTTTTCGCGCACATTCCGGGAATTTTAATAGCTTATCCGTCAAACGCTGCGGACGCGAAAGGATTGCTGAAAACCGCTCTGCGATTGGACGATCCGGTTCTCTTTTTAGAGCATAAAGCTTTATATAGACAAAGTTACGCGACGTCGCCCGAACCGGACGCAGATTATCTGCTGCCGTTCGGAAAGGCAAACGTGGTTCGCGAGGGGAACGATTTAACGGTCGTTACTTACGGCGCGATGGTGCACGAAACAAATTTCGCCGCGAAGAAATTAGAGGAAGAAGGTTACTCGATTGAGATAATTGATATCAGAACAATTATTCCTTTGGACGAAGAAACAATTCACAATTCGGTGAAGAAAACCGGAAAGGTAATCGTCGTTCACGAGGATACGCTTACCGGCGGTTTCGGAGCGGAGATTGCGGCGCAGTTGTTTTGAAAGTCTCGACGGTCCCGTTAAAAGAACCGCCGCGTGGGACGCTCACGTTCCTTTTCATCCGAATTTGGAAAGAACGGTGCTGCCGACGAGAAATAGAATTTATAACGATTTGAAGGAGCTTCTCGCTTACTAACGAGAAAGAAATTTGTAAAAAGAATCAAAGATTTTAATTGAATTAGGAATGAATGAATGAATGGATGTATGATTGTATGTAAGCTTTATTTTTGCTTTCAATCATACAGTCATTCAACCATTCGTTTTACATTTTCAATAATGAAAAAGAATAGAAAATATTATAAAATCCCGTCCATTCGGGAAATAGAAGGAGCCGATTGATGAGAGAAGAAATTTTAATGCCCAAGATGGGCGAAAGCGTAATGGAAGGAACGCTGATCAAATGGTATAAAAA
>JAADIR010000163.1 GCA_013151245.1 Chlorobiota bacterium | reverse complement strand
TTCCTTTGTAAATATCGTTTTCGGTATTTGCCATTTCTGTTACAATCCAATCATCGTCGTTAAATCTGTAATGAAGTTCTGCGCTTTCAACGCCGCTTTCGCCTCCGGAAGGATTGCTTTCTGTAATTGTCGCGTAAATATCTTTCGGTGAATTATCTAACGTCGTTCCGAATTCTGTAATGTTTGAAAATTCCAGCGGAGGGCATCCGGTAATAGTAACGTCGAGAGCAAAGTCAAAAGTATAATTGCGTGACCACCAGCCGCAGTCTCCAACTCCCGGTCCGCCGGGCGTAAATCTTCCGTTGGCGTAAAACTTAAAACCGCTCGGATATCCCGATGCGTTCAACGTCCAAAGTCCGATTCTATCCGCGTCAAAATTTTCCGAAAGATTTTTGACCGCCACTCCGATTATCTCTCCTGGCGAAACCGAAATATCCAAACCGGTAATGTTTTCTACCCATTGCCAAGTATTTACCGCTCCCGATGGAAGAGGCGTTTTAACGGCGCCAACGCCGCCGTCGCTCCATAAATCTTCTTTGAAAATCGGAGGCATACCGCTTCCTTCAACGTCAACCCAGTCGCCGGTTCTGTCGGGGTTATCGAGAAAAGCAGTAATATCGTTAAATCCGTTTCCATCGGCTTCATAGTAACCCCAGTTTTTTTCTTCCGCGTTTAAGAGTTGTTCCTTTGTCCAATTAAGTTTCACGAGTTTCATCTCAATTTCAGCGCCTTCGGTTTCAACGTCGTAGCAGTTTATTCCGTATTTATGAATAATTATATCCGCCGGGGCTTCAAACCACTGCACTATCCAATCCTGTCCGAAAAATCCGAAATTAATTCCGTCGTCTATTGCGGCTTGATAAAATAGAATTAAATCCAAATCTGTGATGGAATTATTTTCTTCGAAATATTTCTTTGCTTGTTCGCGCAAAAGTTTTTTATCGATCGGCTGAACTTCGCGGGAATACAATTCTTTTACGTTGTCAAATGTTTGTCCCGACGAGGTAATAATTTTTCTTTGGGCATAGAGATTTGCGGATAACAAGACGATTAAAGCAAAAATAAACAAATTCGATTTCACGGCGGCGCTCCTTGAAATGATTATTTATGAGCATAAAATAATAAAAATGAAGGAAAAATCAACCGATTGAATGGTTATTCGAAAAAACAATTTTGGCGCAGGGAACGCAAATTTGCGTCCCCTACAAATAATCATTTTTCTACTAATCAAAAAAAATCCCGACAAAATTTGCCGGGATTTTAATAATTCAAATTTGAACAATTATTTTATTTTATCAAATCAATCATCGCTTTTATTTCTTCAACCATTTTGTGAGCGTCGCCGGAAAAACCTACGGCTTTGAAGCGGATATTTCCGTCTTTGTCGATAATGAATTTGGTCGGGATGCCGCTTACCTTGTAATCCGTCACGACTTTATTTTGATCGTCAATTAAAATATGGAAAGGATATTTTTTCTTTGCGATAAAATCTTTTGCATTTTTTACTTTGTCGTCAACGTTTCTTTCCCAAGTATTTACAAAAAGGAAAGCGACTTTGTCGTTATCTTTGTAAAACTCAACCGCTTTCTGCATTCCCGGAAAGGATTTCAAACAAGGTCCGCACCAAGTAGCCCAAAAATCGAGCACGAGCGTTTTCCCTTTCATATCGGCGAGCGTAACGGTTTTGCCGTCGAGGTCTTTCAATTCAAAAGCCGGCGCGGGCTCGTTAATCATATCGTCTTTTAACGTTTTCAGCATCTCTTCTTTTGCGGCGTCGATATATTTACCGACATATTCGTCGTAACCATTGTCGCTTCCGTTCTTTGCGACGTAAGCTTTTTTCAACAACGTCAACATCTCTTCGGAACCTTCGCCTTCTTTCACAAATTCTTCAATTGCAGAAAGGGCTTTGTCGTTTCCGCTTTCAACCAAAGCTTTTGCGTAAAGAAGATTCATTTCGGGGTCGGCGTAAAAATCTTTCGACTTCGCAACGCCTTCTTCCAAAAGCGGAAGAGCTTTCTCTTTTTCTCCTTTTTCATAAAGCAACTTGCCGTAACCTAGCAAATTCTTCGCAAGGTAGTATTCGCCGCGTGTTTTTATTTCATCGGGCGTTTCCGTTTTTGCATCGTCGCCCGGGTCTTCATTTAATGCGGCGCGTCCTCTTTCAACTCCCCAATTATACATCTCTTCAATTTTATTTTTATCGTAGCCGCTTTTCAACATTTGCTGCGCGGCGTAATCAAAATAAAACGGGTGAATGAGCGCGTGGTTCTTTGCGAAGAAATCGTAAACTTGATCGAAGTTTCCTTGCCGGATTAAGGAATAAGCAAAATCTTCATAAAAACTGCTGATTAAATTGTCGTTAGGAAATTCTTTCTTGAATTCTTGAAGAAGTTTTTCTTTCTCTTCGGGAGTTTTAGCTTGTCTGAATTGGTCGAATTTAACGGATTTGGTAAAGTCTCCTTTAGGAAATTTTTGTTGACCTTCAGCGATATATTTTTCCGTTTTATTTGTCGCTCCGAGAGTTCCGTACCAATTTTTCAGAACAATATAATCGTCTTCCGTTTTTTCGGTTTTGTTTTCAAGATTTTCCAATTCCTTTGTGATTATAGGCACATTAGCTTTACGGTCTTTTCTCCAAAGCGCAAAGCAATAATTATCAAGATACTTATCTTTTACGGCGGGGTTCTTTGAGAATTCATCTTCAAACAATTTTAATCCTTCATCGAGTAGGTTATCCAAATCAATATTTCTGCCCCATCTTACGTAGGCTGCGGCAAGCCCCGCTTTCGCGCCGGGAACGGGATTTCCGTTTCCGTCCGTCATATAAATAACGTATCCGTGTTTTTTGTTTGTGTCTTCGCGCTTGCCCGATTTGAATTTGATAAGAAGTCCTTTGGTTTCTTTAGCGGGAGTGAAGGTTGCCGTCATATACTCATTCATTTTGCTCATTGGAACAACCGTAACTTTTTCAGCGTTAACATTGTATTCGTAGATTACGGCATTAATATTGTCAAATCCCGCCAATTGCGAACTGTCGGGAAGAAGATAAATTGTTACTTTTTCGCCCGCTTTCGGCGAAGCCGGCTCGTATGAAAATGTTCCGGTTATTCGTTTTTCTTCCTTTGCGCAGGAGAATAAAAACAGTCCCATCAGAAAAAGAATAAACCCTTTTGTCGCTTTGTTAATCATAATTTCCTCATTTGTTAAAAGTTTATTGTGAAATATAAAAACATTATACTACTATTTTTAAATTAAGTTTTCAATTGAAACAAATTTATTGAACTTTGCGTGAAGAAACGATGAAAGGCTAATAGGTTCAAAGAATAAAAGGTGAATAGACTGGAAATTAAACGCTTGCCGCATTGATGATAATAAGGGGGCTTCGCCAGCCCGAGTAGAGTAATAAATGGGTTTTTCAAATGCTTCAATAAGCTTCAATAAGAAGAAGCTGACGCCGACATGAAAAAATGAAATAAAAACATTTACCTCAAATATCCAAAAACATTCGCGGAACGTCATTAACCACGCGCTTTAACGCGGAGACTAACCCGACAAATGCACACAAAATCAACCGCTTTGCCTGCGCGCCTTTGGCGTAGCGGTTTGTAAATTAACTTTATAGCGTAAAACTATTTTCCCAATCTAATCTTTTACGTTATTTAGATTTTTCTCGGCGCAATCAATAACGCCGCCGCTTTCCGACTTCGTTTAGACATGTAGTTGCCGCGGGGTTCAGCGCGCAGAATGTTAGCGGAATACGGCGCACAGTGAAAAGGTTGCTCATGAATCTAAACTTTATCGCGACAAGCGTTATAACGAGTTTTTCAACTATCATTTATCAGC
>JAADIR010000197.1 GCA_013151245.1 Chlorobiota bacterium | reverse complement strand
CATGATCCGCCGCGGCGGAATGATTTTTTAAGATCATATTTTATCATAAAAAATCCGCGTAATCCGCGTCCTATCTATCATCACCCGATGATCAAATAAACTCCGGCGAGCATAATTATTGTCGCGATAATTTTTTGCGTCAACTTGTGCTCTGAGAAAAGTTTTCCGCCGATTGCCGTGGCGAAGAAAACGGAAGTTCGTTTAATAGTAAGAACAAGAGCGACCGGCGCGATTTTAACCGCTTCGATGTGCGCGTAACGGTAAACTACCGTGAAGAAAGAAATCAGAACTATCCACTTGAATTTAGAAATGCTTACGCCGTCAAAAAGTTTTTTCGGAGATTTTTCAACAAATAGAAAAATTATGAAAAAATTTACCGCGAGAAATATTTGCTGAAAACCGACGAAAAGATACGGCTCCATTTTGTAATCGCGCAAAAGATATTTATCGAGAAGAGAAGAAACCGTAAACAAAGCCAGCGCGTAAATGATGTAACGGTGACGTTCCGATTTGACGAAAACTTTGAACGGTTCAAAAAGAGTTCCCTTTCCGCTCATCTCCAAAACGTAAGTTCCGGCAAGAAGCAAAACCATTCCCGCGATTGAAAAGGGCGTCAAGCTTTCGCCGAGAATTAAAAAGGCGAAAAGGGCGACAAACCCGGGCGTGAGAACCATCAACGGAAGCGCGCCGCTTATTTCCATATTTTTCAAAGCGAGCATAACCGACCAAAAAGCAAACGCGCCGAGAATCGATTTGCCGTAAAGTATAACTAACGCCGTGGAATTAAGTTCGGAGAAATTTGAATTGTAAAGGAACACAAGCGCGAACGGAATATTGACGAACGAAAGAATCGTCGAAAATTTCAGCGCGTTCATTTCGAAAAGAATTTTTTTCTGCGAAATCGCCGCGGCGGCTGAAAACAAAGCCGAAGCGAACGCTAGTAAATACCAATCCAAGTCAGTTCCTTTATTTCAATTACTGTTTCTCAATGCGGCTTAAGCCGAAGATTCATCTACTTTTTAAAACAACCGCCGCTTGAAAGCGGCGGCAAATTTTACAATAACAAAATGTGTTTTAAAATTACCAATAAATTTTAATTTTTCCGTATATGTTTCTTCCCGGTTCGGTTAAGGAATAATCTCTGTAAGTCGAGAGATGGTTTTTATACGCTTTGTCAAAAACGTTTTCAACGCCCGCATAAATTTTCAACTTTGCCAAACCTAAATCAAATGCGCGGGATGTGAATTCGACGTTGTAATAAGCGTATCCCGGAGTAGAGTTTTCATTAGGCGCGGTTTTATTGTGATCGGCAAAGAATACCGCGGAAAGATCAACGTTTAACATATTCGCAATCGGGAAACTGAATCCGGCTCTGCCGTTTAACGGCGGCATTTGCGGAAGAAATTCGTCGGTCAATGTGTTCAACCCTTCAACAAAAGAAAGAGAAGCGGAAAATACGAAATCGGAATAGAAATTATAATCTCCGCTTAATTCGAAACCGACGAGCCGCGCTTCGCCGACGTTTTCTTTTCTGTAAAGACTATCCGGTATCGCAACGTCGTCGATAACCAAGTCGTTAAAGAAGTTTGCGAAGCCGTTCACGGAAAGCCGCAATCTGTTTGAGTTGTAGCGCGCGCCTAAATCGAGCGAAATACTTTTTTCGGGTTGAAGCTCCGGATTCCCCAAATAAATTATTCCGCCGAGATCGATATACTGAAATCTTTCTTCCAACGAAGGAGAGCGGAAAGCGTAAGCCGAATTGAAAGAAAGACTGAGCGCGTCCGTGATTCCGTAAAGCGCTCCGACGTTTCCGCTGAAGCTCTTGTTTGTAACGTCCGCCGCGGCGTATGAAGCGTCGGGATTGGCGGGCGGAACGATTATGTTTCCGTCGCTTATTATGTAGTTGGGGTTTTGCGTTTCGTCGCTTTTCACAAAAATGAAATCGTATCTTCCGCCGAGCGTTACGTTCAATTTCATTTCGGTCAAACGAATTTCGTCCTGCGCGAAAAATCCGAGATTTGTAAACGACGAATTAGGCACGGGCTTATCGACGATAATTTTGTTCAGCGATTTAATCGTTTTGGTTCTCTCTCCTTCATATTTTCTTTGCCACGAATCGATTCCAGCAATTACGTAGTGATTCTTTCCGAAAAGCCAATCGCTCTGCAGCAACGCGCCGATAGTCGTATGATCCGCGCTGGGAGCGACGGTTACGTTTGGATTAGCGATAATTTCCGCTTCGCGTCTGATAAATTGTCTGTATCCTCTCAACTTCAATTTCAAAAGCGATTTGGAAACGTTCGCGTATTCAATCTCGCCGGAAAAAAGTTCGCGCGAAGAGAGCGGATACGACGCCGTGGAATTTTGCGGGAAAGGCGCGCCGCCCGGCAACCCGACGTCTTTCGCTTCGAATTTTTGATAATCTCCTTTAACGCTCAATTTGTCCGTAATCAAAAATCCGGCTGAAGCGGAGAAAGAGTAATCCGTAAATCCGCTGTTGGTCAGCGTTCCGCCCGGTATTCTCGTATCGCCCGCTTTTCGGTATGAGCCGGAAATTTTCGCTTTCCAATTGCGGGAACTTGCGGTCAAATTCATTCCGTTGGAAGTCCCTTCGTTTACGTCGGAATAACCGCTTATTAAACTTCCGCCGAATTGAAATCCGTCGGAATAGGAAGGCGCTTTTGTGAAGATATTCACAACGCCGCCCGTGGCTCCCGTTCCGTAAAGTGAAGAGAGTCCGCCTTTTACGATTTCTATTTTGGAAATATCGTTAACGTCAATGAGCGAAAGTCCCGCCGCGATGTTGGTTGAAGTTTCAATTCTGTTTCCGTCCACTTGATAAACGACGTTTTGTTTTGACAATCCGCGGATGTTTACCGCCGTAGCCCAAATTCCGTCGCGTATCAGATTTACTCCCGGTTCGGCTCCGGCAAAATCGGAGACGGTGTAATTGACGTCCTTTTCAATCGCTTCGGCGTCAACGGTTTCAACCGGCAGCGGAAGTTCATCTTTAACGCTGAACGTCCGCGCGCTCACAACGACTGTTTCTCCAAGCGGCAGAACGGCTTTCGTCATTCCTACTTCTATATTCTCAATGCCTTTATCTGTAATTTCAATTTCTTTTGTAACGGTTTTATATCCCAAACGGGAAAAATTTATTTTATATTTTCCGGGTCTAACCGACTCGAAAGTAAAGACGCCTTTTTCATCCGAGACGACGACGTTCTTTGTCTGTTCGATCAGTATCGTCGCTCTGTCAAGCGGTTGTTTTGTTTCGTTATCAAAAACGCGTCCGTTCAATTTACCGCTTTGCGCAAATATCTGCGCCGCGGCAAAAAGCAATAACAATAACGATGTTTTTATCTTCATAGCATATCTCCAAGAATAAAGATTTGTTTAAAAATACTTTAATTGAGAATGGACAATTGAAAATTTATCTCGGCGAAGACGGATGGAAAATTTTGAAGTTCGCGACATAATAATTGCCGTTCCGGTTTGAATTTTTCACTGATCCCTTCATCCAACCATCCATACATCCATACATCCAT
>JAADIR010000053.1 GCA_013151245.1 Chlorobiota bacterium | reverse complement strand
CCCGATTTATCCCGATGCTTTTTGTCGGGGTGTTTTTCCGAAAGCGGAATGTTCCATTTATCGGGAAGGATTTAACTTGTAATACTATAAAGCGTTTCGGGAAAAAATATTGTTTCTTATTATGTAACTTTACAGATATTTAATTATCAAAATGCGAGTTTAGCATGAAACATACGGTTATTGAAAAACAGAATAATTCAAAATTATGTTTTGTTTGCGGAATTAACAATGAATTCGGACTTAAGGCTTCATTCTACGAGATTGAAAACGAAGAATTAGCGGCTGTTTTTCATCCCAATGATTTTCATCAGGGATACCCCGGTCGGCTGCACGGAGGGATTGCATCCACAGCGCTTGATGAAACTATTGGAAGAGCGATATTAATTAAAGATAAAAATATTTGGGGAGTCACTTTAGAACTGAACTTAAAGTTCAGGAAACCAATTCCATTGGACAAACCGGTTAAAGTAGTTGCTAGATTGACGGAAGTAGGTACGCGTGTATTTGAAGGAACCGGCGAGATAATTCTTGAGAACGGCGATATAGCGGTTACCGCGCATGGTAAGTATTTCAAAATTCCGCTTGATAAAATAACCGACAAAGAATTTAAAGCCGAAGAATGGTTTAAAATTAAAGGAGAAAACGATCCCGAAGAAATAGAATTTTGAGATTGTAAAAAATATTTTAATCCCTAAAATAAAAAGCGAAACATATAGGCGGCACATAAACTGAAACTCCGTCGCTCCACATTTTGCATCATACTCTGAATTCTTTAATTGATTCTTAGAAAGAAAAAAGATAATTTTCTTATCTATGAAAATTAATTTGTTTAGTATATAAAAAAAAGAAGGCGTCTATGAAAATTCACGAATATCAAGCAAAAGAAATTTTAAGAAGCTACAACGTTCCCGTTCCCGAAGGGAAAGTTGCGTTTACCGTTGACGAAGCCGTTCAAGTTGCGAAAGAGATAGGCGGAAAAGTAAGAGTAGTTAAAGCGCAAATTCACGCGGGCGGACGCGGCAAAGGCGGCGGAGTTAAAGTGGCAAAAGGGATTACCGAAGTTCGCAAATACGCAAAACAAATTTTGGGAATGAACCTCGTTACGCACCAAACCGGACCGGAAGGAAAAGTTGTAAAAAGACTTTTGGTTGAACAGGGCGTTAACATCAAAAAAGAACTTTACGTTGGAATAACGCTCGACAGAGCTTCGTCTAAAAACGTTATGATGGTTTCCACCGAAGGCGGAATGGAAATTGAAAAAGTAGCCGCAGAAACTCCGGAAAAAATCATTAAAGAAAAAATCGAGCCGTCAATTGGTATGCAGCCGTATCAGGCGCGCAAGCTCGCTTTCGGTTTGGGGTTGGAAGGAACGCAGTTCAAAAACGGAGTGAAATTTTTGCTCGCGCTTTACAAAGCATACGAAGCTATCGACGCTTCCTTAGCCGAGATCAATCCGTTGGTTGTAACGAAAGAAGGCGACGTGATTGCGCTCGACGCAAAGATGAACTTCGACGATAACGCTTTATATCGTCACCCTGAAATAGTAAAATACCGCGACTTGGAAGAAGAAGAACCGCTCGAAATAGAAGCGTCGAAATATAATTTGAACTACATTAAACTCGACGGAAACGTCGGCTGTATGGTTAACGGCGCAGGTCTCGCGATGGCTACAATGGACATCATAAAACTTGCGGGCGGCGAACCGGCAAACTTCCTCGACGTTGGCGGCACGGCAAACAAAGAAACGGTGGCGAACGGATTTAAGATTATCCTTTCCGACAAAAACGTAAAAGCAATTCTCATTAACATTTTCGGCGGAATTGTTCGCTGCGACAGAGTGGCGCAAGGCGTTATCGACGCCGTAAATGATATAGGAGTGGAAATACCGATTATAGTTCGCCTCGACGGCACTAACGCCGAAGAAGCCGCGGTATTATTGGAAAAATCGGGGCTCAACTTTGAAGTAGCGCAAAATTTCAAAGAAGCCGCGGAAAAAGTTACGGAAGTGTTGAAAGGATAAAGCAAAATTTATCTTTTGTTTTTCAAAGCCCCGCAATCACGCGGGGTTTTTTATTTTCCGAAATGAATTTCTTCTTTTAATTTTTCAATTCTCTCATCGGCGTATTTCGTCATTTCATTTTCCGTCTTGCCGGAAAGTTTAAGGAATTTTTTATAATGTGCGAGAGCGACCGATTTGTCGGCGTAATATCTATCGTAAAGCGTAGCCAATCGAAATGTTATATCCGGAATTTCTCCGGAGCTAAATTCCAACGATTTATTATACGCCCTTATCGCTTCGGGATAATTTTCCGTCAGTTCGTATGAAGCGCCTAAACTTTTGTAAACTCTATCAATATATTCAGGCGTCATTGCGTCCAGCGATTGGTTTAAGTAATCTATCGCTTCCTTATAATTTTTCAAAGACTCGCTGCAGAATCCCAAATAAGTAAGCGTAAGAGGATTTACAAATTCATCTTTTTCCAGAGAAATATTGAACGCTTCCGCGGCTTCGCGCAGTTTGTTTTCCTTTTCATTTTCAGTTATGCCGTCCAACGTTGCAACTGAAGAATATAAGCTGAGCCCGAGCTTTTGATAGATAACCGAACCGCTATCGCCAATGATAATAACGTTTTTATATTGATTTGCCGCCGAATAGTATTTTTTCATCTTGAATAAAACCTCCGCGGCAAGTTTGTTAAGGGGTAAATTAAACGAATTAAATTTTATTGATTCTTTTAAAATATTAAAAGCTTCTTCGTATTCTTTTCTGTCATAAAATATTTTAGCCAGCCACAGAGCGGCTTTTCCGTCGCGGTCGTTAATCTCAAGAGCTTTTCGCAAAAATCTCTCCGCTTTTTTGTTTTCGCCAAGTTTGTGAAGCGTGTAGCCGTATTGCCTTAAATAATAGGCGTTTGAGCTGTCTCGCCCAACCAGAAAATTATAAATATCTTTTGCGGACTTATAATTATTCATCTCAATAAATATTTTAGCCGACTCAATTCGCGCAACTATGTTCGAACTGTCTTTTTCCGTAACCTCTCTGTAAACTCCGGCGGCGGCGCGTTTATTCCCGAGCGCGCGAAAACTTTCTCCCATCGCAAAAAGAACCGACGTATCGTTCGGCTTTTCTCTGCTTAGCGTAAATAAGATCTTGATAGCCTTATTATGATTGACCATCCGCTGATACGCAATCGCCAAGTTGAATTTTTCGTCATAGGAAAGTTCTTCTCCGTTCGATTCCTTTTCTTCAAGAAGCGCAGCCGCTTGCGGGTATTTGGATTTAAGCATAAGCTCGCCGATTGATTCTCTTTCGCTTTCTTGAGCGAATGCAGCCGATGAAAACAGAATCAACAGAAAGAATAGTTTTTTCATATTTTTATGTTTGCTTATTATTTTTAAAATTAAAATTCAGCGCGTCTCATTTTCAATAATTATTTGCCGTTTAAACCTAATTGTTAAGCTATTAACATTTATTTTTAATAATTATCATATATTAAATTTTCGTTATAAAAATATATAGACGCTTATAATGAACAAAAGTTGCCTAAAAACCGGAGAGTAAAA
>JAADIR010000066.1 GCA_013151245.1 Chlorobiota bacterium | reverse complement strand
GCAAAAGTTCTTCCGGTCATTGATAACAACACTCTTGCAGAGATAATGTTGGGATTAACAATTGACATTTCTCCGTAAAAGAAAATCGCAAAATTTCCCGGGTCTGCAATTTTATTTTTTTCTTCGCTTTCTAAACCGCAGAGAGATTTTACAAGCAAAAGGTCGGACGGCGCAGGATTATAAAAGAAACCGCCTCCTATTTGGGAAATAAATACGCCCGGGAGCACGGGTATTGTAACGTCGCCTGCGACGAAAAGCCCGAAACTAGGCCGGTTGCCGATACTACCGATTTTACCGATTACTATTACATCATAAAGTTCGACAACTTCCGCGCTTCCGCCCGTTAGGAGATAATAGTCGTTCCCGGCGTTGTAATAAGTCATATCGAGATGAAAAGACGCCACCCCCGGCAAGGAAACATTAGCATTTTCAATTATTAAGTTTGAAGAATTTGGAGTTGAATATGTTAATAAACGATCTATTCCACCGCTGAATATTCCGGCAACTTCAATTGAGCCGCCAAAGCTAAAATAATTATCCACAGTTATTTCTACTGTCTCCGAAACTGAGGCATTGTTATTATCAGGCAAAGAACCGCTTTCAATTTCAATTTGCGTCGGCGTGTCGCTGAAACCAATATCGTTTACGGTAACAGTAATTGCGCCGGCAATAGTGAGATCGCCCCCCCTTATTGATGCGGCTAAATTGTCAACGCTTCCATCGGGATTTACCCTTAAATCTACTAACCCCAATCCGCCGCTTACTCCCGCAATATTAATTCCCAAAGATCCCGAAATTGACATAATAAAATCGTCGGAGCCGTCAACCGGGATTAAATTATCGAGACTTATTTCTAACGTTTCCCACTCGATTGAACCAAGGCTGCCTGGAATCGTTGTGTTTGTCCAAGAAATATCACCGTTAAAATTAATAGTTAATCCTGGATTAACATTGCCTCCGCTTCGGTTCCCGATCCCTATGGGACTGTTTTGTTGATTATTCAAATATACGTCCGCCACCATTCTTAAAGAGCATTCATTAATATCGCCAAAGTTAAGCAGCACGCTTAAATATGTCGGATCGAAAGTAGCTACCCAAAAATCGAATTCCGTTTGAGGAATATTTCCTAACCCGCGCGGTTCGTCTAAGATGACAATTTCGTTTCCGCCTATAATGCGTCCGTCGGCGGTAATTTCAAAATCAAAAGGAAAGGTAGAATCTTGACTCACAGGTTCCGGCGGTTTTGCCCATCCGCTTACGGCAAGTCGGTTGTCGCTAATTGTAATTTCCGTAAAAACAAGTCTTCCAGCAATCAATTCCATTTGCTCGGGTAGTAAATTAAGTCCGTTGATCGAGAACTCTCCGTCCGTTCCGATTCGGAAACCATGAAATTCTACGACTCGATCCAAAAACGTTAATTCGCCCGTAAGGGTCAGGTAAAATACGCCGTTCTCATATTCAAATGATATAGCCGGATCGGGTTGCAGGTTAAATATCCTAAAACGCATTCCGAAAAGTCCAAAAGTAATCGCGTTGTTTCTTTGCAGACGAACATCCGGCGCTGAAACGCCCCCCATACTAATTTCGAGACCTGAAAACGCAATTGAAAAATCGTTTCCGAAATCGGCGAATCGTAATTCGCCGCTTAACATAAGCGAAAAATCATTTTCCATAAATGTCAGCGCCATCGGCGGATTATCTCCGATTCGCATCGGAAAAAACTCCGCAACGCCAAGATTAAGACTTTCATTAGGGGGAAAATCGAACGAGAAAACAAATTGTCCTTCATTCCTCATCCATTCTGCGGCGTAATGAATTCTTGAAGTTTCGTTTCCGTCGTTAAAAATTCCGGGGATAAGTTTTCCGGAAAAACCGAAAGCGGAGTTATTTCCGAAAACCACGTTCACCCCTTCGAGCGTAATATCGGCGTATTCGCCCAAATTCGCTTCGTTCAAATTCGGCAGATCATTTCTGTAAATTCTACTGAATGTTCCAAGATTGACTTCTCCCGAAAGACCGTCTCCGTCAACTAATATATCATTTAACGCAATAGCGAATCCGTCAAGGATTCCCGGCAGGTCGAATCTACCGTCAACCATTAATCGGTAATCTCCCCCTTGCGGAAACCTTGCGTATCTAATTCTATTTATCTTAACGGGAATTCCCAAATCGGAAAGGTCAATCAGAAAATTGTCGTTTCCGCCGGGAAGAATAGAAATTTCGCCGTCCATAAATTCCCAAGTCGTAGTATTTAGCGTCACTGAGAATTCAACGTTGAAAGACGGCGGATTGGCTCCGTATGCAAGTCCCGGAAGGACGAGCGAAACCGGCTCGCCTTCGATTGTAAAAATTCTTACGCCTCCCTCGACAGGCTCGAATTCAACGAGTAAATCATCGCCGTTTTTTATTTGCAGATAAGCGACGGAAATATCCGGCAACGGAATCTTTTCGGGAAGAGGAACCAATCCGAAAATATCGCCCAAATGCAATCCCGTATTATCCAGCCAAGCCGCTAAATCGTCGTTCATGAAGATATCCGCTCGTCCGCTTAGCACGCCAAAAGGATCAAGTTCGAAATTAAAATCGTCTGAATACTCCAATCGCAAACCGGAATAAATTTCTCCGCCAAAATGAATTTCAGCGTTTGCCGCGCCTTCTACTCTTAACCCATCCGCTCCAAGAGTAAATCCTCCGGAAAATCCTATTTTCGCCGCGTTATCTCCAATTAAAGGAGCGTTAAACCCGATAACGGACCAACTAAGTCCGCCGTTTTCGAGCAAGAGTTCAAACGCCATCTGCTCGGATAAGGTAACGCTGCCGCGTAAAATTCTGAAATTGATAAGATCGAATACAAAATCGTCAAAAACGACCGGAAGTCCGGTAGGATCGTTGAGACCAAATAAAATTCTGTTGTTTCCGTTTATAGAAAGTCCGTCGGAGTTAAGAGTAGCGCGTTGAATTTCAAAGATAAGAACCGGATCGGCATTGGGAATTGCCCAAACAAACGGTCCTTCGATTGATATTTCGCCGTCGATAATTTCGCCGGAGATTAAATCCATCGTCAAGCTGCCTGTTGCAATAACGCTCTCGCCTCCGCCGGTAGGAACTTCCAATTCTCCGTTCATATCCAATATAACTTTTTGCCGGTCTTCAACAACGCTGAAATCCAATGCGGACGAAGTTATCGCGAATGCGCCAAACCCGAGATCGATCGGACATTCAGGGACAAAATTCTCTACCGTCCCTACAATCAACCCGCGGCTATCGAAACTAAATAAAGTTTGCGTAATATCAGCATTCGGCTCCTGTCCGTCGCAGCGCATAAACTCGGGCAACTGTAAAAAACCGTTCAAACCGATATTTATTCCTTGCGAACCGTTGTCGTTAAACAAACTGCCGGAAATGCGGGTGATATTAAATCCGAGTCCAAAGTCTCCGCCAAGCGCAAAATTCAATCCGGGTAAATCGATTGCGAAATCGACATTCCCGACAAAAACGCCGTTCGATAAACCGACGTCGTTCCAAGGGAAAACTATTCCGTCTCCGTTTAAGCCGGGTAAAGCAACGTCAAAATCGAAGCTGAAACCCCAATCCATACCTTCCCCGCCGCTATTGAACCAATCGAAATCAAAGGCGGATTTACGGAAAAAAACCGGACGCATATTAAATCCTTGGACGTCGATTGAAAGATCAAAATCCGAAAGGTCTATGGATATATCATCTTGAAAGTGAAAGCCGCTATTATCCAGATTAATACCGTTAAGTTTCGGCAAATGCAAATCGAAAGTTGGAAAATACATTTCCATATCCATTGAAAGTCCGAACTCCCATCCCGCTCCCGGCGATGAGTCCCAATCAATATTTTCAATCGAAAGATTTTCAATTCCAAGTTGAAGAACTCCCAAATCAATATATCCGCCGATTCCGTCAACGTCCAGGCGGTAATCTCTAAGTTCCATGCCGTCGGGAGTAATACCTAGCAAAACCCAAGCGCCGTAATTGTTTTCTTCGCCGAGTTTAAGAATAATGTCCGAATCCAATTCAAAATCGAAATCGATGATGGGCGCAAGAAGGTTTACATCGAAATTTCCGCCAAAACGGTTAAGATTCAGCGTTAATTTATCGCTATCCGGAATAAGAGGAATTGATTGTTCTACATCGCAGGCTATTTCGCCTTCTAATCTTCCGTCGCGCGTTAAGACCAATTCCGTTTCGCCCGGACAATTTAACTCTTCGTCAAATAACTTTGGGATTCCCGAAAGCGTAAATTGGAAAACTCCTTCCACTTCGCCGAAATATATCCCTTTAATTTCAAACGGAATTCCAAGCCGGCTTAAATCGAAATCGGGAAACAACTCTTGAGGAATTGTCGCCTGAAGAGAACCGTCGGTTATCATGCCAGTAATTGAATTAATGGTAAAGCTAAACTCTGCCAATACCTGCGGAGGCGCCGGCATATTAAATTGCAAGGAAGGAAAAACCAGCGGAACCGGCTGTCCTTCGATTGTTGAAAATATTATTCCGTTTTCTATTTGACGCGCGTTTACCAACAATCTGTCGTTTTCTTTGATTTGTAAATAAGCAAGGTCTTCTATCGGTAAGGGAATTCGTTCCGGAACATCTGCGTCCAGGAAAAAACTCGGGTCGGGGAAAAAGCCGTCGCTATTTACGTAGGCAATCTTATTTCTATCGGAATAAATATCTATTTGACCGCTAATAATATTTAGCGGAGAAGAAGCATAAATAGCGAAGTTATTTAAGAACTCAATTCCAAGTTGATCAAATTCGGCGTTTTGATATACCATTTTTGCCTTTGCATTGCCGGTTGCATACAATCCCCGCTTATCCATTCCAAAATTTTCAGGCAATTCTATGTATAAACCGGAAGATTCTTTAATCGGCGTACCCAAAGGGACGGCTTTGTAAGAGAGTTCAAAATTATCGAGCCCTGAAATCATAAAAGCGAAAGGCGAATCAAAAATAATCCCGCCGGAGTCTATCGAAAAATCTTGAAGAGAAATGTTAAGCTTATCGAAAGTTACGCCAAGTTCGCTTCCGCCGTCAAAAAGAAGTTTGTGCCTGCCGTCTATTTTTAATAGATTCTGTTCTATTGTCGCCTTGCCGATTTCAAAAGTTAACCCGGGATATTCCGGAGTTATTTCCCAAAGGAACGGGTCGTCTATTCTTCCTTCAAGGATTACCAGATTACTTTCCATAATTTCGTAACGAACGCGTATCTTCGCATTAACTTTTCCGCCATCCGGAGAACCGAGCTGAATAATTCCCGTTCCGTCAAGGTAAATTTTTTGCCCGTTTTCCTCAATAAATTCAAAGTTTGTTTTATCTATCATTACGGAAATAAATCCTAAATCGAGCGGACAATTTGGCGCCGCATCAGTCGCCGTTCCCGTTATCATCCCAAAACCGCTTATATTTACCGCAGAAGCAATTTGTGCGGAAGGGGGCAAGCCGTTGTCGCAAGTAAACGATTCGGGCATGTCTAAATCTCCCTTAACCTTAATATCCGGAAGGAAATTCATCATTGAGCCGTCATACTCGGCGTTAAGTTTTCCGCCCAATTTTTTAACGTAAAAATTAATATTTCCATTTAATGGAATAGAAACGTCATTGTTTTGGAAACTGAATTCCGGTATCTCCAAGGAAAAGTTACCCGAATTAAACTTCGCCGTATATCGTCTGTTCAAATTAGTCAATTGATCGCTTGAACCGAAAGGAAGATTAGGCATATTGAATAAAACGTCAAATTCAAAATTCATCTCGGCGGCTTTGCCCGGCGTCCATGAGCCGAAGTCAAAAGAAAAGCGTTCGGAACGCACTTCTTCCACTTCCAACGCAAAACCTTCAAAATCTATTAGTTCAACTCCTGCGCCGGAAAGTTTCATCATCGGGAACCAAAAGCCTCGAGGAGTAAGCGAAACCCCGGTCAAGCGCGGCAAAGGAGTTGTGAACAAATCCGGGAAGAAAAAATTCGCTCCCATTGTTAATTTGAAATTCCATAAACCGTTTTCGTAGTTAATCTTTTTTAATTCCAAATCTTCGATAAGAAAATTCACCCAACCGAGATCAATAGCTGAATTTTCGTAATCTCCGAAAGGTCTCGTTCTTACAACGTTAATTTTCCCCGGCAAAAGATTAAGATCGACTTCCAATCCGAAAAGACTTTCGGGATTAAAATTAAACGTCATTTTTCCAAAAATATTAACGTCGTAACTATCGCTTATTCCGGCATTAATGAGATTTGTAGTAATATTTCCATTTATAAAATCTATTCTAAGCGTAAACAGATTTGAACCGTCAAGCAAAGGAAATTGCGCTGCCGTCTCGCAGTTTAAATTTAAAATAGTATTTCCATCTTCTTCAATAGTAATTTCCTCTATTTCACAATCCGATAATTGATTAAACAGCAGCGCGTTTCCATTTAAACGAATTTCCTTTGAAGGGAAAGAGAGCGCAACCTCTGTAATTCCCGCTCCAATCGTCTCGTTCCCCAATACAAACAGAGTTTCCCCCGGATTAGCGGAAAGAAGCAGTTCGCCAAACAGACCAAACGCGTCCATTGTAATTTCTCCGGGGAAAGGAATAGCGGGATTTCCTTGATAAACAAATCCGCCTCTAATTTTTAGAACTCCCGTATAATCGAATTCAATTGATGAAGGAGAGAAATAATCGCCAACCAAATCTTTTCGGAAAATATTTTCGTTAACCAAGTCTCCCGTTACTCCGCCGCCGAGAAAAACGGGATTTTCATAATTATCTTTCTGCAGAATTAACCCGTTAACGTTAACGGGAATCAAACCGGTCGAACCGTCGCCAAATTCCAAACGCATCGAAGCGTCGCCGTCCAACGTAATCGTAGCGCCGTCGTCGGTAACGGAAATATTTTGCATGTCAACAAGGAAAGCCGTTTCTTCTATAAGCGTTAACGTTTCTAAACCGAATTCCCCTCCTCCGCCGCCAAGGAAAAAACTCCAAATATCAGATTTCCCCATATTTTTAGCAATCGGCGCGCCCTCTTCGTTTATCGCGGTTACGCGCCATGCGTAAGTTTTGTTCATCTCTAACGGATAAGCGTCAACGGGATAAGTCATTGAATTCATTTGAGTTATTTCTTCTTCAAAAACCGGAATATTACTTTCTATCGCTCGATAAAGAGTTTGTCCGTCCAATACTTCGACAATCTTCACTCTGTATATATCCGTAAATGTGGGCGGAACAATCACTTGATTCCAAATAAAAGTCGGTTGAGCTATATAAACAATATCTTCATTTATGGGGGATACAAGTTCCGGCGGACCCGGTTGAATGATTTCGAAGCTATAACAACTTTCGGTCAATAATTCGCCGGCTCGCGAAAGAGTTTGGACGCACGCTTCATACTCGCCTTCCGGCAGCATTCCCGTTTGCTGAATAAGCAGTTCAACTTGATTATTTATTCGAACGCCGCCCCAGTCCACTACGTCTTGAAAAGTAAAAACTCTCGACGTAGGTCCAAAGGCGAATGAGAAATCGGGCGTAGTTCCCGAGATTACAGTTCCATAATTAGGATGCGTAATCTCGACGCTAAAATAGAATTCCACCGGAGCGTTACCGTTATAATTAAGCGTTAATGTTCCGATCGATGGATCCCTTTCCCATTGACTGAGATAGGGACTCGGGTATGCGGAAACAGTTAAAAATGAACTCCAGTTTGGGTTTTGCCCCAGTATTAATTGATAGCCCGTAAAAGAAAAGAAAAATAACGCGCAGAAGAAAAACGTAGAAGCAGAATTTTTCAAATTAAACGAAAAACTATTTTTTATATTTTTCATTTGACGCTCCGTTTATTCAAACGTTATTAGTGATTTTCCATAAACTGAAAAATCTTTAATTTACTCAAACAAGATTAGGAACGGAATATATCCTCGCTATTCCACGAAGATTGGGGAAATCATTTAAAGTGCCGAAAAGGAAAAGTATTTAATTAAAATTAAAAATATCTTTTGCAGATTTTGCCACAACTTCGGTTCGGGAATTTACTTCCAGCTTCCGGTAAATGTTTCTAATATGGTTGCGGATTGTTTCTACGGAGTTGCCCAAGCATTCGGCTATTTTTTTGTAGCTGAGACCGTCGATCAGTCCGGCGACGACATGCTTTTCCTTGGGCGTAAGAGAATTTTTTGTTGATTGCCTTTTGTTATCTGAGAAAAATGTTACTACTTTTCTTGCTATTACAGGCGTCATCGGGGCTCCGCCGTTTTGGATATCTTCAATCGCTTTCTTTATTTTAGGGAATGGAGTGTTTTTCAGAAGGTATCCGGCGGCGCCGTTTTTTAACGCGTTAAATATTTTGTCTTCGTCCTCATAAACGGTAATGATAATGATATTGATATCGGGAAACTTCTCTTTTATTAAATGAATTCCATTAATACCGGAAATACCCGGAAGCCCAATATCAAGCAACAGAACGTCAATAACCGTTTTGTCCGAAACGGCGGATAAAAAATCTTCAACTGATTCCGTCGCAAAACTGCAACAGACGTCAAACGTCGATCTGAAATAAGAAGAAAGCGCTTCCCTTATCTCAATTTTATCCTCTATTATTCCTACCCAAATCATAATTCAAGATAAGGACAAATTTGCAATAATGAAATAGCATAAGTATGGGATAAGTCTTTTGCGGCTTCGCATAGGCTAAACAGTGAAATAGTTTGCAATAGCAAGCAATATCATTCTATTATCAACCGCAGTATTTCGGAGTGAGATTGAGATAGAACGGTAAATGAACAAACGCAAAAATACTGTGTCTCCCGCCAAACTTCCAAGCCGCCGCATTAAAAATAAAAGAAAATCCTTAATGGCAAAAAGAGTTGTTTTGAAAGATATTCTTTCAGTTTAAAGAATAATGAAAACCTTTGGTTTGAAAGAAAAAGCAGACGCGGACGCAAAGCCCGCGCATGTAAAAGAACAATATTAGTTTTTATTCGCAGAAACCGTTTTATGGAATTTACTTTCGTTGCCCGAAGTATCGACGGCGCGTATTCTGTAATAATTTTTTCCGCTTCCCGTCGCATCGATATATTTTGTTTCCGCAATCGGTTTGTCGTTTAATTTCACGAAAGTTCCCGTAGGATGATCGGAACGGTAAACGTTGTAGCCCGCCAAATCAAAATCGATCGATCTTCCCCATTTCAATTCAACTTTTCCATTTATCAATTTTGCAATCGCGTTTCTCGGCGCGGGCGGCGGAACGGAATCTTTAAAAAAGAGCGTATCGGCGGTCGGCTCGCTTTTATTCCCCGCCGTATCTACAACAACAACGGAATAAACGTAAGTTTTTCCTTTAACTACGGATGTGTCTCTAAAACTAAAAGGAGCTTCGTTGGATTTTGTCAGCAGATTATTTTTCTTCCCCGGCTCGGATTTAAAAATAAGATATTTTTCGGCGTCGAGCGAAGGAGAAGAACTGACAAGAACCTCAACATATAAGCCTTTCTTATTTATCAGATTGAAATTGCTTGGTATTAAAGGCGGTTCCTCGTCGGGAACTTTTACGGGAACGGAAATTTTCCCGCTTTCATTGCCCGCGCTGTCAACAGCCGAAATTTTATAAATAAAACTTCCGCCGTAAGGAAATCCCGTTTTCTTATATCCGCTGTCGGCATACGCAGTTTCCGCAATCGTCAAAGGAGTTATTCTCATAGTTTTCTCCTCGCTGTGACCGCGATAAACAAAATAGCCTTTAATATCTTCGGAACTTGATTTTTTCCAATTCAACTTTACAATATTGTTTTCAATTTCAAACGTAACGTCGCCCGGCGCTTCCGGAGGAGTTGTGTCTTTCAGATATCCTTCAATCGGATTGCTTCGTTTACTTTCGTTTCCCGCCGTATCGAGCGCCGTTACGGAGTAAAAATATTGAACGCTTGCCGACGCCGTTGAATCAAGGAAAGCAGGTTTATCTACGGGAATTGTTTCCGACGTAATCTTCTTAAATTTCTTGCTTAATCCGGTTGACCGATAAATATTATATCCCGCCGCGTCGAGTTCGGCGCTCATATTCCAAGTTAAAACAACTCCGTTTGAATACGGCTCGGTTCTTACGCCGAGGATAATCGCCGGAGGAATTTTATCTTCGAGAATAACTCTAACCTGGTTTGAGGGTTTGCTTTCATTCCCGATAGGATCAAGAATAGTAACGTAGTAAGAATATTCTTCGCCCTCTTTTAACCAAATATCCTTAAATTCCGGAACGGCTTTATCGTTACGTATGATAATATTTTTGTTAACTTTTTCAAATTTCCCTTTCCCGATCTTTCTGTAAACGTTATATCTGAACGCTACGTCGGTAAAATCTCCTTTCCACGCCGGATATTCCCAGTTAAGCGTTATTGATTTATTTCCGGTTTCAAAAGCGAGATTTGACGGCGGCGCCGGAGTGATTTTTTTCGCAAATATATCTTTTATAACGCTGTCTTTTTTTACTCCGTCTGCATTCAAAAATACAAGTTTGTAAGAATACTTTTTCCCCAATTTGATATTTTCATCCACAAACATTCGTCCGCTTATTATTGCCGCTTTCGGACTAATTAAACAGAGAAGAGAAGCTTTAAAACCGTTTCTTCTTATTCCTCTTAGAACAATCGTTTCGTTATCGGCGTCCAAAGCTTTCGCTATAAAATCATAATCGGCTCCCAAACGAACTTTAGCTTCGAAAGCGTCCAAGACCGGCTTGACCGGAGCGTCCTTCGTTAATAAGATATATTCTTTATCAACTCCCGCTTCTTTCCGGTAAACGTTATAAGATTCATTAGACCCGACGGGTTGCAAAAGAAAAATCGCCAACGAATCGTCGTTAACAAAAGCGAAAAAATCTCTTTCTTTTTGTCCGTATAAATCGATAACGCTGAGTAAAACTATTACTGCAAAAAATATCTTTTTCATTACCTCTATTCTCCTTAATTAGACGGGATGTTGAATAATGTCCAAACTTCTTTTGATTTTAATCCGAAACCATTAATTGTTCTAACGCCTATTACTATTTCAGCGCCGCCTCT
The DNA here is from genome assembly GCA_013151245.1 of Chlorobiota bacterium. Classification (GTDB taxonomy): domain Bacteria; phylum Bacteroidota; class Ignavibacteria; order Ignavibacteriales; family Melioribacteraceae; genus JAADIR01. The sequence continues at coordinate 7,522 of JAADIR010000066.1, read as the reverse complement.
GCTATTCAACTTTAGCGGAAAAGAATCGTCAATGCGAAGACTCGTATTGCCGACTACTCCCGCATTATTCCATTGAAGACGAGACGGTTTCTTCCCGACAACATACATCGCATACTGAATCTGACTGATTCCGGATTCAGGGTCTTCTACATTAGAATAGCGCAAATCCAATAATTGAACGCCAAAGTAAGTTCTCAGCGACGGCGTAACCCTAGGATCAATAGGCGGAGTTAAATCTTGTTCAAACGGTCCGGTTATACATTTAGAGCTTTTCATCCCTTGACCGTTAACCGCGCGGATAGTAAAATAACTGCTTTCCGCTTGCGGAAGATTGCTTCCCAAATATACGCAATTGGAACGATTGACGTCGGAAAGATCAAAAGTTATCGCGTCGGCGGAAGAAATCAGATCGTCGCCGCCGGGAGCAACGCCCATCGTCACTATATAATGATCAACGCCGCTTTGGCGATCGACGCTGAAATTATTTATCACTAAATATACTCCGCGTCCGTTGCGCGACGTAGCCATTGCAATTCCCGGTTTTGTTGGAATCGATTCGTCAACCGGTCGGACTATATATTGTAAATTATCGCTAATATTATTAGCATAATTTAACGACCGGATATCGACGTAAAAAGAATCGAGATAATTCATTATGTTGTCGTGAAACTGAGCGCTAAGATTTTTTCCAGCGTCATACCATTCGGACGTTATACTGGGGTTTTCTTTATTTGTTATTTTATACTCATATCTTAGAATACCGGACTCCGGGTCTTCCGACTCCAACCAATTAACCGCAACTTCAGCGCCGCCTAACCTTAAAAACGGTTGATCATAACTAGTTTTCCCTTGGAATTGAACCGGCAGAGGCACGGGGCTAATAATTTCCATCGGATCTCCATAATTCCCCCAACCTCCAGGAGGATCGAAAACATAACCTCCGACTCCCGGAGGTAAATCAAATATTCTGCCAGGCTTCGTCGGAGGAGTCGTATCAATAATAATTCTCTGTAAAATACCTGCGGCGATCCGTTCATCCGACCAAACGCCGGAACCGTTCTTTGCTTTAACAAACATTTGGTATGTGCGCCCATGCTCTAAATTCAATCCATGCACTACAACGTTATCTCTGCCTCCGTTGGAAGTCCAATCCAAAACCGACGTCTTATCGTCGGGGGAAGTTCCGATAGCGTACTTGTATTCCTGAATCCCCGATTGATTATCGTGACCTTCCCATTCGGCTGCAAGAGAATTTGTATTAGTCGTGTAATACGCGCCAAATGATTTAACAAAAAGATTCGGGAATGTTAATATCGGAAATATCGAAGGCATGGAGTTATCAGCCGGATCGGAAATATTTCTGGGGTCCCCTGAGCCTTTGAAAGCCGGTTGATAGGTCATAGATCGTTTTATCGTATAACCGGCTCTGTTTCTAGCTCGCAGATAAAAAGTGACGTTCCCAAACTCTTCGTTCGCGCTGGGCGACTTTAAGAAATATTTAATAATAGTCCTATTCATTCCAATATTTTGATATCCTTGTCTATCAAAGTTAGGATTTTGAGTTCTTAGATCAAACGCGAAGCTCTTAGCTTGAGCGCCGGAAATTTGCCACTGAAAATATGACTTGTTGTACCCTTTAGTTCCGTAATCACTATTAGTTACTTTTAGTTCAGAGATTGTTGGAAGTCTAAATTTATCTTCTATTTGTCCTTTCCAAAGAATAAGTAATCCTTTCAAAAATAACTCTCCCTGACTCAAATTATCTCGCCTTTGCAGAACAGATATATATTCGGTAATCAGATCGTATTGGTTTTCATACAATATCGAGAGCGCGTCGTAAAGTGAATCTGAAGTTTGAGTGAAAATAGCTTGCCGATGATACATTGATTCTTTTTCATTCAGCATCTCAACTTCATTTTGAGCCAATACATTTCTGGCGTTTGATGTAATTTCCATTAAACCGTATTCAATCGGTAAATTCGACCACAATGCGAGTCCGGTAGTAATACCCTCGGACGCAACCCAATTTTTGAAATAATTACTATTACCGGGATTATTATAATTTCCCGCCTCCAAATTCCACCTTCTGGTTTCTCGCACGCGGGCGTCGTCAATTCTTCCTTGCGCGGCATTACTTATTTCCAATATTTTGATCTTTCGATTAATACAAAGGTCTCTGTTAACTTCCCAGCCTAAGTTATCAAAAATAGTCCAAGACTTACTCTGAAAGCCGGGAGCTTTCATATGCGCTCCTAGGATCCAGTCAATCGAAAGATTATTAGCCCACGTATATTCATCGGAATAGTATCTTTGTCTTTGTTTAAAAAATAACTCGCTATAGCCAAGAGTCGTTTTATATTTTTCGCCGACAGATCTAACTCCGGCATTATTTTCCGAACCTCCCAATAAAGCTTCTAATTTAACAATGTTGTTATTTATTCTTTGTAAAGCCTGTCCGGTTTCCGTCTTATACTCATTAAACGCCTCTTCTGTCGCTGCCATTGCGTCTTTATTCATATCGTCAACGGATAGATCTATCTCAAATCCGGGTTTAGAAAGAACAACCTTAACAGTCTTGCCGTTTTCTATACGTTCATTCGCAACCGGCGGCGAAAAAGTGGTTTGCAGCAACGGATTTCTACCGGTCTGTAAATTTTGATCAATAAATGCACGTATTTCTTCAAGAGATTCGCTCAGCTTGGGTCTTAATTCATCTCTGAAATTATTAAAATCTGTTCTTCTTTGATCCGCGTTGGCGCGGTAATCATGAAGATCGTCTCTCCTACTGATTGCCGGCGCGTGCGTTGCCTTATAGACCTCATTAATAACCCAGTCGTAGGTCATAATTTCCTGATCATATTGCGTATCTATCGGATCATAACCCGGTATTAATTCTATTGATTTAATTGTATTGAAAAATGCATTCGCTCTTTGTCGGTCCGCTTCCGTTCCATATCTGAAAACTCTTCCCCAATTGTACAATGTTTGGAAAGCCGCTTCCATTTCTTCATCTGTAATTCTAACCGGGATCATTTGCCCGTCCGCAATTTTATCCAGCATATTATTTTTGGCATTGTCAATTTGCCCGGACGTTTCCGCCGCATCGTCGATTAGTTTGTCGAATTCTGAATTTCTTCCAAAACCGCCGTCAACGCCATTGCCGGATATTTTCGCCCAAACTTCTCCGTCCCAACTGACGCCTATTACGCTTATTTCTAAACCGGCAGCCGCATAAATATAAAAATTCGGATCTCCAACCAGAGCTCCTAACAACCACCCTTTCGCCTTAGCGACTCCAAATAAAACTTCGGCATAAACATAAACCTTAGTATAAGCGCCCCATGATTCATTTGGAATATACCACAACTTCACTTCCATTCCGGCTCCTATTTCAATAATCCAAATATCAAATGAGAAGTCGGTTTCCATACTAAGTAAAAATCCTTCGGAACCGAGATAAAATTCGCTGCCCACATGTAAAATCTTTAAAATATTTGCGTCAACAGTTCCATATATTCCCCAAGTATCAGAGCCGTAAACGTAAAATCCCAAACCTTCGCCGGTTGTTCCGCCGACCAATAACGGATCCGCGTCTATAACAACGACTAAATTGCCTTCCGCGAAAAAGTCTGTAAATCCTATTCCTAAATGTAAATAAGCGGCAAAAGTGTCAGGTTGATTTAATAAAGTCGCTTTACCGTCAAGTTCAAATCTGCTGTCGGTTAGAGTAAGCAACACGCGCGCGCTTATGATATGTTCCTCCACAAGAACGAATTTACCGTATAAAAAGACGGCGAAAGAAGAGCCGGGGTTAGTTATTCTGCTCGTGTATCTTGCTTCCAACCCAGCGAGCGTTTTAACGGTATTAATATATTCCCGCTTAGGATTGTAGAAGAATCCGCCTCCGAGCCCGGTAATAACAATGGGCCCAATCGGTATAACGGTTGGAACCGCGACAAACATTCCGAATGAAGAATTTCCGCGAAGTTTTCCGACTTGTCCGACAACAACAATCTGCTGACCGGCAAAGTCCCCGCTGCCTCCAAACAAAAAATTGTATGAATTGTCGTTCTCTTTTAGATATTGAAAATCCGCTATTAACTCCATTCCGGGGAGAGAAAGCTCGGCATGTTTAACAATAAACTGATTTCTGTTATTAAATTTGAACGTGAGAAATTTTTCCACTCCGCCGCTCACAATGCCGGAAATATCAATTAAGCCCCCAAACTGCAAATAACTTTCGACGTCGTAAGAACTGTCGCCGCTTGAAGCCCCGGAGCCGCCGGAAGGCATAGTTCCCGAATCAATTTCAATTGTCGTAGGAGTTGCGCTGTATCCGATATCGTTTACGGAAATCGTTACGACGTCTAAAATATAAAACTCTCCGCCGTTAATTGATTCGGCAAAGCGGTCAACGGTTCCGTCGGATAAAATTCTGAAGTCTTCAAATGTTAATCCGCCGCCCGCGGCTTCCAAATTCAACTCAAAATTTCCGGATAGCGTCAGCAAAAAGATATTCGAACCGTCCGGAATCGAAAGATTAGTTAAATTGACTTTGAAAGTTTCCCAATCGATTATCGGGAATTCCCCAACCGAACGTATGTTTTTCCATTGATAATCCCCGTTGAAAAACAGTTCGAAGCCGGGAACAACTGCGTTGCCCGAGTTGTCGCCGATTTCAACTCTTTTATCAGAATCATTATTAAAATAAATATCTCCGACCATTCTAACAGACGATGCGCCGAAATCACTAAAATCGAGATTCAGACTTAAATATGTCGGGTCTAAAACGGCTTCCCAAAATTCATATTCCGATTCGTCGCCGTTCCCCAATTCTCGCGGCTGATCGAGGAAAACGATTTCAGCCGAGCCTTCGATACTTCCGTCGGGAAAAATCGCAAAATTAAAAATGTTTTCATTTTGATTGGCGGGTTCGGGCAGCTTCACCCAGCCGTTGAAATTAAGTTTGTTATCGTCTAAATAAATTCTTTTAAGGACAATCATATCGTCCACAATTGCGAGATTGTCTTCGTCTTGAGAAAGGAAGTCGATTCCGTCAATCGAAAACTCGCCGTCGGTTCCGATAACAAAACGATTGAATATAACGGCGTCAAGTCCAAAAAATTCAACGTCGCCCGAAAGAATCAATCGAAGGACATTCTGCTCGTATTCAATTCCGAGCGCGTTATCGCCTCCGGCGTTGTAGATTTTAAAACGGGATTTGAACAATTCGAAATCGAACGCGTTCGCTCTATCGCGCTGAACCGGTTCGGCGGCGACGTTATCTTTCGAGATAGTTAAATTTTCAAACGGCAATTCAAATTCGCCGCCGAATAAATCGGACGTCAATATTCCGTTGAGAACAAATTGAAAATCTTCTTCCGAAACCGTCAAACTTATCGGCGGATTTCCATCGATTTCCTTCGGTTCGAATTCGGCTATTCCGAGGTCCCATTTTTCGCCGTTCTGAAACGCGAAAGAGAATTCAAACGAATTCGAATCGCCGTTCCATTCCGCCGCGTAGTGAACGTCGGAAGTATCGCCGTCGGCGTTAAAAATTTTCGGAATAAATTTACCGGAGAACCCGAAATGGGAACCGTCAAAGTCGCCGAGAAGACCTTCGAGCGTAATAGCCGAAGTTTCACCCAGAAGAGTAGTCGATAATGTGGTAACATTCACATAAGTTCTGCTGAATTGCCCCATGGTAAAACGACCGCTCAATCCGTCGCCGTCAAATTCCAAATCTTCCAAACTCAACGGCATATCGTCCAAAACGCCCGGCAAAAATAAACGTCCGTTTGCGGTTAATCTGTAACCTCCGCCTCCCGGAACCGGCGCGTAACTTATTCTCGTTAACTCAACCGGAACGTCAAAATCTTTCAAATTTATAATTGAAGATTCCCCCTCGCGCGGAAGAAGCGTAATCTCGCCGGAAACAAACTCGAACGTTGTGGGATTTAAATAAACATCGAATTCCACATCGAATGCCGGAGGAGTTCCGTTTGAATATTGCAAACTCGGAATAACGAAATTGACCGGATGCCCGTTTCTGGTAAATATATGGAGGTTGCCTTCAATTGTTTCCGAATTAATTAAAAGGTTTCCACCGCTTTTTATTTGGAGATAAGCTATATCCAATTCCGGCAACGGAATTTTTTCCGGTAGTTCCAAAAGTTCAAACATATCCTCAAGATGGAAACCGTCGCTATCGAGAAAAGCGAGTCTCGTATCTTCGCCGCCTTCTTCTTCAAGAAAAATGTCCGCTTGTCCGGTTAGAACTGAAAACGGATTTATTCCGAGAGCGAATCCGCCGTTATATTCAATTCGCAGAGCGTTGTAATTGTCTTCAAGCCATCTTATCGCCGCAATCGCTTCTCCGTCAATCGACAAACCGTTCGCGTCTAAAATCATCGTAGAAGCCATACCGATTTTTGCCGCATTTCCGTCAGCTTCGGTCAACGGTTCGTCGTAAGGAATAGCCGACCAATTTATTCCGCCGGTTTCTAATTTCATTTTGAAAGCGAAACTTTCGTCAATCACGAGTCTTCCGCTTTTAACGCGCTGGTTTTTCAAATCGAAAAGGAAGTCTTCAAATCTCACAGGAATTTGACTTCCGCCGTCAAGCAGCAATTGGCTTTGTCCGTTTATCGCAAATCCTTCGCCGTTCAAAACCGCGCTTTGAATGCGGAAAGAAAGAACCGGATTATCGAACGGAATAGACCAAACGAATTCTTGATCGATTCTGATTTCGCCGTCGAGAATTTCGCCGGTTATTAAATCCATCGTAAGACTTCCGAGCGCGGTAACGGTTAAACCGTCGCCGGCTGGAATTTCAAGTTCGCCGGTCATATTCATTATTGCGCTCTGTGCGTTTTCTTGAATTGAAAAATCGAGCGAAGAACTTGTTACTCTGAAAATGCCGAATCCTAAATCAATCGGACATTCAGGGAGAAAGCGTTCAACGTTTCCGGTAATCAGTCCTCTGCTGTTAAACGTAAAAGTTGTTGAAGTTAAATCGGCAAGATCGTTTCCGTCGTCGCAACGCATAAATGTGGGAAGTTGTAAATTGCCTTGAATTTGGAAATTGACGCCTTGCGAACCGCCGTCGTCAAAAAATCCGCCGGAAATTCCCTGCGTATAGAAATTAAGCCCGAAATCTCCTCCGAGTCCGAAACGCAATCCCGGCGGCGCAAATTCAGTAAGTTCAATATCGCCGAGAATAAGTCCGCCTGTAAAATGGGCGTCGAGCATCGTAATTTCGGGAAAGCGCATACCGTCGGAAGCGTCGCCGTCAAGATTCGGGAAATCGATTTCAAAATCGAATCCAAAATCCCAATCGCCGTTTCCGCCGTCGGGGCTGAACCAATCCATATCGAAAGCGGGCATTCTGAAAGCGAGCGGTTTCAAGCCTAAGCCCTCGAATTCAAATCTCAAACCGTCGCCGTCGTTAGCGCCTCCTCCGCCCAAACTTGCCAAATCCGGAAGAGAAATATTCGGGAAATGAAATCCGTCGTTATCCAAA
>JAADIR010000228.1 GCA_013151245.1 Chlorobiota bacterium | reverse complement strand
CATCATCCATTCATTCATTCTTAAATTAATCTTCAAAATTTCTTTACCGCTGTGCAATAAAAAACAATTACACGCGGCAGGCATAAAAAACAACTTGTCCCGATTTATCCCGATGCTTTTTGTCGGGGTGTTTTTTATCGGGAATGATTTAACTTGTAATACTATAAAAGAAAAAGCCCCGACAACTGCCGAGGCTTTAAATTCTTTTAGGTGAAAAGTTTTTTTATTTGTAAAACTCCGCGATTGTTTTAACGACATATTCAATCTGTTCTTCCGTTAGTTCCGGGAATATAGGAAGCGCTATCGTTTCAGCCGCCGCAACGTCCGAATTCGGAAAACCGTTTTCATCAAAATCCAAACCTGCAAAACATTCCTGCTTATGGAACGGAACGGGATAATAAATTTCGCAGCCGATTTCTTTTTCGCGTAAATATGAAATCAGTTCGTCTCTTTCTTTAACGCGAATAATATGCTGGTTAAAAATGTGATAGTTTTTCAATTCAAGATTTTCGTAAATCGCTTTAGGCAATAAAACTTTATTTTCGCCGTCGTAACTTCCGTTATCGTCTCCGCTGTTCAATCCGTATTGAATGAAATACTTTTTATACAACGCGGCGTTTTCTCTTCTTTTAGCCGACCAATCGTCGAGATGCGGGAGTTTCACGCGCAGAACCGCGGCTTGAATTGCGTCCAATCTGAAATTGCCGCCGATAACTTTGTGATAGTATTTAGGCGCGCCGCCGTGAACCCGCATTATTCTGATTCGTTCGGCGAGTTCGTCGTCGTTAACGGTTATCATTCCGCCGTCCCCGTAGCCGCCGAGATTTTTACTCGGGAAAAATGAGAAACATCCGGCGTCGCCAATCGTTCCGACATATTTACCGTCTTTATACTGAACGCCAATTGCCTGCGCGCCGTCTTCAATAACTTTCAAATTGTGTTTTTCGGCTATTTCCATTATCGGATTCATATCCGCGCTTTGTCCGTATAAATGAACGGGAATAATTGCTTTTGTTTTGTTAGTGATTTTTCTTTCGACGTCTTCGGGACTGATATTGAATGAAGTCAAATCAACATCAGTAAAAACCGGAACGGCATTCAAGCGTGAAACGACTCCGGCTGTCGCAAAGAATGAATAAGTAGGAACAATCACTTCGTCGCCCGGACCGATATTCAAAGCCATCAGCGAAAGCAGCAACGCGTCCGTGCCGGAAGAAACGCCGATAGCGTGTTTTGCGCCGACGTATTCGGCAATCTCTTTTTCCAGTTCGCTCACTTCGGGACCTAGAATAAAATACTGCGATTCGGCAACCTTCAAAATCGCCTCGTCCAATTCTTTCTTTAAATTTTGATATTGCAGTTTTAGATCTAGTAACGGGACGTTCATTTTGCCTCAATAGTTTTTATTAGTAAACTTAAATTATTTAAATGGAAGATACTAAGAGAATGGGAAGATGTGAGAATGTGAGAATGAGTATTTTAAATTAAACTCGCCATTTATCGGATTGGTTTTCCATTGTTACTAATTTACCGATAATATTTTCGTAAGTAATAATTAAATCTTCAGCGCTCTCATTTTGTAAATATTCACATTTAACCGCATATTCAAGCCAGTTCTGAGTTTCAGCCGCTTCTCCTTCGGCGTCAACTAATTTAGCAATAAATGACTTAGGATATCTTCTCTTCCTAAAACCTTCAGCAATATTTGCGGAAACAGAACGAGAACTACGGCGTATTTGATCTGTAAGTGAATAAGTTTCTTCTTTCGGAAATGATTTCGATAACTCAAATATTTTCATTGCTACATCAAAGGACATCTGATAAACTTTTAGCTCTTTATGACTCTTAATTCTCATTCTCTCACATTCCCATTCTCACATTTTCTTATATTCTCCAATCACTCCTTTTAACCTCTGAACCTTTCAACCTTTCAGCCTTTTATTCTTTTCACAATCCTCGCCGCCGCATTGCCGTCCCATAATTCCGGAATTTTTCCGAGCTTTATTTTACCGTCTAAAACATCGAGCGCTGTTTTTTCGGCAAGTTCCAAATCGTTTCCGAGGAGTTGATTCGTCCCAACGTCAACCGTAACCGGGCGTTCCGTGCTTGTTCTGAGCGTAATACACTGCACGCCGAGATAAGTTGATTCTTCTTGAATGCCGCCGCTGTCGGTTAAAATGAGTTCCGCGTTTTTTGTGAGCGTTAAAAAATCTATATAGCCGATAGGCTCCGTTAATATTATGTTTGAATTAATTGTTCCGAGTAGGTTGAATTTCTCAAGATTCTTTCTCGTTCTCGGATGAATAGGAAAAATCACTTTTCTTTCTTCTGCAATTCTGTTGAGCAGTTTGAACAATTTTTTCAATTGAGTTTCATCGTCAACGTTACTCGGTCTGTGAAGCGTAACCAAAACGTAATTCTTCTTTTCAAGTTTGTATTCTTCCAATATTTTTGTCGATTCGGTTTTCGGCAGATAATATTTTACGCTGTCAATCATTACGTTCCCGACGAAATTAATTTTATCATCGTCAACGCCTTCATGCTTCAGATTATCAATTCCCGATTGTTCCGTTACGAAAAGCAAATCAGAAATTCTATCCGTTAAAACGCGGTTTACTTCTTCCGGCATATCCATATCGAAACTACGTAATCCGGCTTCAACATGAATTACTTTGATGTGTAGCTTTTTTGCCGTTAAGCTACAGGCTATTGTTGAATTAACGTCTCCTACTACTAAAACGTAATCCGGTTTTTCCTGCAGTAAAACTTTTTCAAATTCAATCATCACTTTTGCCGTCTGCTCCGCGTGCGAACCGCTGCCTACTCCGAGATAAAAATCCGGTTTCGGAAGCTCCAGATCTTCAAAGAAAACTTTCGACATTTTCTCGTCGTAATGCTGTCCTGTATGACAGATTAAATGAGTTAATGGAGAATGGACAATGGAGAATCGAGAATTATATTTTTTTATAGCGCGGTGGATTGGAGCGATTTTCATAAAATTCGGGCGCGCGCCTACTACTGAGATTATTTTCATTTTGTTAATAGTAAATTGTGAATAAAATTAAGGTAAAAAGGAGCAGAGGAACAAAGGTTAAAAGGCTCATAGATCAAAAGGAAGAAAGGGGGAAAAGCTAATTGAAAGACTTGCGGGTTTTGATTAGAGCGTTCAACATATATGATATTTCTTTCGCATCGGAAATAAACTTATTTGATTTATCTTTCGGAAATATAACCTATTTCTTTTGCAATGATAATCTGAGTACGCAACTCGCCGCATGAACCTTTTGCTATATAAAGAAAACGAATCAACTCTTTATTGGATTCCCTTTCGAATCCTTCGGCTATATTGGACGGAACAGATAACGCCGACCGAGTAATTTGATCTTTGAAACCAAAATCTTTTGAATCCGCAAATATTCTAAAAATTGCAACCGCTAAATCTTTACTCTTCCTCCAAACTTTCAATTCCTCAAAATTCATTCCGCCTACCTTTGTTCCTCTTATCCTTTCAACCTTTTATAACCCATAATAAACCCCAAAATAAACCTCCGATATTCTTGAATCTTCAAAAACGTTTTCGCTTGTTTTTTTGGAAGTTAGAAA
>JAADIR010000193.1 GCA_013151245.1 Chlorobiota bacterium | reverse complement strand
AGTCCGAAAGCGAATTTGCATTTGGTCCAACCGCCGGTATGAATTACGAACTTTTAAGACGATTGAGCGTCAACATCGCCGCTGATTTCTTTAAAGTATTCACCTTCAACAGAATCAATTTTACTAATATTTCCGTTGGAATATCATACCGCTTCTACACGCAAAAATGGTTTAGGGAAATTTTGGAGTGAAAAAAGTTTTCTTAAATATCATATTTTTTTCCGTTTTCTTGACGTTGAATATATCCGCCCAGTTTTCCGATTGGAATAGCGAAAAAGAGGTCCTACACGAATCCGACATAAAGGCGGCGGGAATTGTAAATATTGCCGAGATTGTAACGCTTTCGCAAAATATTTTTTTCTCTTCAACCGACGGATTTATGTATAAGCTCGGTATGCAAGATTACGCCGGTTTTCAGCGTCAATCGTTCCTTGTTTATATTGACGGACAAAGATTTGATATTAACATGTTCGATATGATAAATCTTAATCATCTTCCCGTTTCAATCGAGCAGATCGATTCGGTGGAAATTTACTCTCAGCCGATGAGTTACGACGGAGCTTTTACGGAAACGGGCGTAATTCATTTTCACACAAAAAAAATTACAAAAGGACTTTCATTTCAATTTGTCCACGCGTTAGTGAATGAAACCGGCGATCCGGGTCCATATCAATTCACCGAATATTCTTCGCCGAACGTTGATAAATTTAATTACGTTGTAAACGCCAATATCGGCGCGGCTGGAAAAGATTGGATGTTTTCAACCAACGTTAAAACCGAAGATAATTTTTTGACCGATCCGAATATCAAATCTCGCGTGATTTTCATGTCCGGTTCAAGCGACGCCAAAATAAAATACCTATCCGGAATGTTCAATTTTTTCTTTAAAGTTAAAGGGAACGAACAGCATATAATTGCAGGCGTTACCGATGATAAAAACTTTTTCTTTTTAGAACAATACGGCAATGAAATACCGACTTACCAGCGGTTTAAGCATTTCGGTTTTAACGGTTCGGTTAAATTGGACGGAAACTTGGCGTTAAATTATCAGCTTAAATTTTCCGAATCGGGGTTTGATAAAATTGAAAACGCGTATGAATTTGCTTTCGATTTTAGAACGCAAAACTATTTTGGAAACTTTGCGCTTGATTATTCGCTTGAAAAATTGCGGCTTCGCACGGCGTTTGTTTACGACGAAACAGTCGGGATTTCGTCAAATGAGTTTCCGGATAACCGCTTCCGGTTTCTGAAAATTTTCGGGCAGGCGGAATACCGACCGTCGGAAAATTTCAGCCAAACGGTTTCAGCCGGCGCCGTAAAATATCAGTCCGACCACAATCTTTATCTTTATTTAAAAAATAAACTTAATGTCGGCGGGCGCAGTTTTATCGGGACTTCTTTTTTCTTCGACAAAAAAAGTTTTGACGAAAGTATGTCGTTGTGGAGATGGATGTCAAAAGGTTATTCATCAAACGTCACAGAGGCGCTCGATTATGAAAAGATTCCGGAATTTGCCGCTTCGAAAAATTTTGCGGCTGATGCGTTCATTGAATCCGAAGCGGGTAAAAAAATATTTTTCAGTTTAACCGGATTTTACAGAGAAGCGCTGAACGTTCTTTTGGAAGAAAGAAATTATCAAATGACAAGCGGCGGTTACCAATTTCATACGCGCGTTGATTTCGTTCCCGACGCCGATATTAAATTTGGCGGCGGAAGTTTTTACATGCGGTTCAAACCGGCGCCCAATCTTTCGTTTTCCGTTCAATACACTTATCAGACCGATCTTTGGGGAACGGAGGCTTACAGAGACTATCGCCAAGCGTTTCCCAACCATTTGGCAAGTTTAACTATGAATTACAAAATTGCGGCGAGTTTTGGAATTTGGGCGAGATTAAAATATATTTCTTCTACTCAATGGAGCGAGTATCGTTATGTAGGATACCAGTCCGACGGGTTTTATAGCAATGCGCTCAGGCAAAAATTGCTGTTCGAAATTTCTCTGCAGAAATGGTTTTGGGGAAAAAGAATTTGGACAAACTTGGCGTTTCGCAATATTTCAAACGTTAACGAACAATATCATCCCATAGGCTCCGATATTGCGCTTCGATTTTTATTTCAAATACATATTTATTTAAATTCAATTTTAAAATAAAGCGAGTAATAATTAATGAAAATTTTAAAAAGAATAATAATTTCAGCGGCGGCGTTTCTGCTTCTGAACTTTGCTTCTTTCGCGCAAAGTCAATTGCAAGATAGTAATCATCATTCCGGTCTTCCCGACGGGGTGAAGTTATTTTTGGAAACCGAAAAGCCTGTTTTACAAATAGAACAAAATTATTCCCTTGCTTCGCGCGCAACTTTTCAAAAAGATATTTTGTTTTACGGTATAAATGAAAATTTTCATTTGAATATTCTGCAGTTCCAAAAATTAAAAACGGTTTCTAACGATCTTGTTAAAAGGAATGCGCTTAAACTAGATTTTGTTAAACTGCAAGCGGGAGATAACGACACAACTTTCAAAAAGAAAAGTTCGTTTTGGTCGAACGATTTGCTTTATTTTTCAGCGGGCGTTATTGCCGCGGCTGCGGCGTATTTTTTAATCAGCGGAACGTCCGCCGCAACAAGCTCGCAAAAAACATTCGGCTATCCGCCGCCGCCGTCAAACTAAAAATGGGATTTAACGATGAATAAATTTTATGCAATTTTGGTTACGCTTCTTTTTACGCTTTCGTTAACGAACGCGCAAATTGTGAATCTTATTACGCCGGAAAATCAAGCTTTGAATCAGCCGACGAAAAACTTGAAGTTTTATTGGAATAAAATTGACGGAACGGAATTCTACAGCTTTCAGCTTGCAACCAGCGCAACGTTTACCGCTGGCAGCATTGTTGAAGAAAAGGACGTGCTCGATTCTACGACTATTGTGAACAATCTTTCAAATAACACAATTTATTATTGGCGCGTAAGAACCTTCCCGGGCGGCGGAGATTGGTCGGAAGTTTGGAGTTTTACTACCACTGATTTGCCGACGGCGCCGGTTCTGCTTTCTCCGGCAAACGAAGCCGCAAACACTGATACTTCGCTTGCTTTGGTTTGGAACCGCGGCGAAATCAATCATTCGTTCCGTCTTGAACTCGCGCTCGATTCGGATTTCGGTCAAATTGCAATTGCGACGAATCTTGAAGATACTACTTACACTCTGAATCAACTTTTATGGAACCGCCGGTATTATTGGCGCGTAAAGGGCTTTAACATTGACGGAGTTGCGAGCGATTGGTCGGAAGAGTTTAATTTTAAAACCGGTTTGAAAACGCCGATTTTGCTTTCGCCCGAAAACGGAAGCCGCAATAATCAAATTGCGCTTGATTTCGATTGGACTTCCGTCAGCGGCGCGGACCGTTATATTTTCCAGCTTACTTTCGATTCTAATTTTGTGCAGATTGAAAAAGAAGCGGTTACGGAATTGAGTAAATATTCGGCAAACGATCTTTTGTTTGACTCTACTTATTATTGGCGCACGCGCGGATTCAACGCTTTCGGCGACAGCAGCAAATGGAGTTCCGTTTTTTCATTCGGAACCACTCCGGGTTTGATTATCACGCCCG
>JAADIR010000175.1 GCA_013151245.1 Chlorobiota bacterium | reverse complement strand
ATAATTCACAAAATAAAGAAAAAATAACAGAAATATTTGCCGGAAATATTAAGAGCGATAATATACCGCCGCATTATTTTCCGCATTAAATTATTCTTGCAACAGTTCAATAATATAATTCGTAATTCCGTCAACGTCGTAAACTTGCGCAAGCGAATTGATTTTAACGACGAAAGCCGAGAACTGATCGCCGTTTGCTTCCAACTCTTCAAGCGTTTGTTTTATGCTTGTGATGTCTCCCATCTGGGAAAATCCTTTTATTTTCTCAAGAATTTCCCTTGCCGGAACGGCTTCTCGCTTAGGGGGAATTATTTCGTTCTCTATTAATGCGGCTTCCAGAGGATGTTCTTCCGCGTGTTTTATTCTGTCGTATTTCCACGAGACATTGAGCAGCTTGCGCATCTCTTCGAGAAGTTTATCAATATCAATCGGTTTCGGAAGGAAGGCGTCGCTGCCGGCGGAAAGGCTTTGAATTTGGTCGTCTTCAAAAATAGAAGCTGAAAGCGCGATGATAGGAATGTTTCTGAACTTATCGTCCGAGCGAATCGACTTAATGGCTTCGTAGCCGTTCATAACGGGCATCACCAAATCAATTAGAATGATATCCGGCTCGAAAGATTTGAGCTTTACCAACGCGTCCAAACCGTTTTCCGCCGTTTCGGTTTTGAAGCCGATATGCCGAAGCATGTGTCTTAACAAATCAACGTTTTCCAAAGTGTCGTCAACAATCAGAACTTTTTTTGTTAATCCTTCATAACCGATTACGTAAATATCTTTCTTTGTTTCGACAATTTTTTCGTTCGACGCGCTTTCAAGCTCAAGCTCAACGGTGAAAACGGTTCCTTTTCCCTCGTTGCTTCTTACGCTGATTTTTCCGTTCATCAATTCGATAAGATTAAGAGTGATTGCCAGTCCGAGACCCGTTCCCTCCATTTTCTTCCGCTCGTCCCCGATTTGATAAAACGGATTGAAGATGTTTTGAACCTTATCTTTCGGAATGCCTTCTCCCGTATCGATTACCTCTACTTTTAATTTGCAGAATTTCGGCTGCGATTCCTGCGCTCTTACAATAAACGAAACTCCGCCTTTTGACGTAAACTTAATTGCGTTGCCCAGCAGATTGTAAAATATTTGTCTGATTCTTACTTCGTCTCCAATTACGGTTTTCGGCAGAGAACTTTTTAGTTCGTAAAGGAAATAGATTCCCTTTTTATCGGCTTTGTCTTTGAAAATGCTTGCGATGTTTTTGAACAAGCCGTCCAAACTGAAAGCCGCCGAAACAATTTCGATTTTCTTCGCTTCAATTTTTGAGATATCAAGGATATCGTTGATTAGGCGCAGTAAGTGTTCGCCGGAATTATGGATTATATCGACGGCGTTTTTCTGTTCCGGCAATAAGTTATGATCTTTTTTCAGCAGCTGCGTATAGCCCAAAATTCCGTTGAGCGGCGTTCTCAGTTCATGGCTCATATTTGCAAGAAACGCGCTCTTCGCTTTGTTTGCTTCTTCGGCGGCTTGTTTTGCGCTTATCAGCATTGCCTCGGAGCGTTTTTGGTCGGTGATGTCCAGAACCACGTTAACTATTCCGCCGACCTTGTTTGCCGAATCTGAAAAAGTCGCTTTATAAAAAAGCGTTTCCCTAATCGCCCCGTTTGCGTATTTGACCGAAGCTTCAAATACTTCCGTGCCGCCTTTCATAAGTAAATCGGCGTCTTTTTCAATAAACGGAAGAAAGATGGAAATGTCTTCTCCTTTAAACAATTCGGGAATCGTTTTTCCTATCGTTTCAATTTTTTTCTTTCCTAAAACCTCCTCCGCAAACGCATGATTGCAGCCCTGAATAATTCCATGTGAATTTTGAAAATAAAAAGGACTGGGAATTGTATCGATCACGGTGTTCAAGAAATTGTTATTACTTCGCAGTATCTTCTCAAAATTCTCTTTTTTAATGATTTGTTCTTCAAGCTCTTTATTAACCTTGTGAAGTTTTTGCTCCGCGGTTTTCGCCTCGGTTACGTCGGTTATAAAAACATTCAAACCGATTATTTTACCGTCTTCATTTTTGATTGAAGAATATCTGCTCTCGAAAAAACGAGGCTCTTGTTTGGGAATATCTTTTCTTTCAATTAAAATAAACTGTTCGTCTCTCAGCGCGCGGTCGTAATTTTTTTTCAATTCTTTTACTTCAAGCGGGTCTTTGTGATAATCTAATTTGTTGACGCCTTCTTTAATAATTTTGCCTTCAATGTCGTTGAATAACACTTTGTAGCTTCTGCTGAATGAAATGATTTTATAATTCCGGTCCAAAGCAAGTATGGCAATGTTTTCGGGGCTTGCGAGAATGGAGTTCAGCACTGCGTTGGTTTTTTCAATTTTTATTTTTCTGATTTTTTCCGTGTAAGAAAAAATCAGAATAATCAGAAATACTACGGTTGTTGTAGCGATATAAGAATAAAATTCAAATCGAGTTTGCGAAACGAAAGAATCTTTGTCGTAAAAAAGCGCGTAACCCCAAACGGAATTATCTTTTTCAAAAAGAGGGATTGCGCTTATTAAATAATTAACGCCGTTGTATGAAATGGCTACGGCGCTCTTTCGCTTTGCGTTAAGCAGTTTACGCAGGTCGTCTTCGCCGGACAGATTGATTCCTTCAACCGCCTTTTGCTTGTTTGCCGAAAGTCCGAAATATGAATCGCGATAAACAACGAAATCAATTATGTTCTTAAACGGCGATTTAAAATATTGTCCGTAGATTCTTCTCAAGAATAAATCGGAGTCCTTAATTACAAAGCGAACAAAATTAGAATTTAACAACTCAATATTTTCCTGTAAAGCAGAGAATGGAATTCCCACCTCTAAATATGCGATTGTTTCCTTATTTCTCTTTATCGGACGGACAAAAACATAACCGGCAAAACCTTCCTCAGCCGCATAACCGGAATATGCTCGCTTAATTATGTTTGTGTCGGCGACAACGGATTTTCCTTTTTCGTCGAATATTTTAAACACGTTTCTTCCGTCGGGCAGAGTAATTTTTAATAATCCCGCATTTATCTTTTGGAGAAGGGAATAATATTTTTTCACATCGTAAAGAATGGACCGTCCGATGCTTTTTGAATTGTTCTTAGAGCTGTTTGTAAATTCAATTATTTTATTTTGAAGAGTTCGATCGGAAAATAATTTATCCGTTTCAATTGAAATCAACTCCGAAAAATGAAGATTGACCGACGTAAAAAGTTGTTCTTCGCTTTTGATTTTTGCGTTGATATAACTGCTTTCCTGCCGAACATAAATTGAGTAAAAAACAAAAATCGCGATTATTTCAAAAACAAAAAAAATGAGAATATAAGAGCCGAACGCTTTTATTTTATCAAACATTATAATATATCCGTAGCTTTTATTATCCTAAAAAATAAAATAATTTAAGTTAAAAGCAAATGCCGCGCTTAGATTGTGAAATAAAATTTTACTTAATAACGCATGTTATGCGGAATCAAAATATTTGCGTAACATGTATTTATAAGATTATTATCGAAAGAATAAGCAAATAATTAAACCGTATAGCATAGCGCGGTAAACCGCAATGGATAATTTATCTCGGCGGCTTGTCTCGGCG
>JAADIR010000208.1 GCA_013151245.1 Chlorobiota bacterium | reverse complement strand
TTTTCCTCTTTCTCGAAACTGTGTCCCTCGTCCGGTTTATAAAAATAATCTACTTTCATTCCCCGTTTTTCCAACTCCTCAATAAAAAGTTCCGTGTCGTCCAGGTTCACTCGCGGGTCGTTTTCTCCTTGCGCAATAAGGATTGGTTTGGTAATCTTATCCGCGTTAAAGAGAGGGGAATTGTTTGCCAGCAATAACGAGTCTTTTACCGGATCGCCGACCATCTCATATAACATTTTCCGGTACGGTTCCCATTGGGGAGGAATTATATTGAGAAAACTAAAAAGATTTGTCGTTCCCGAATAATCGACAGCGCAAGCGTATAGATCCGGAGTTTTAATCAATCCCATCAAAGCCGCATAACCGCCGTAAGAAAAACCGTAAATTCCGATTTTGGTCGAGTCTGCAATATTCTGTCGAATGAGCCAGCGAACGCCGTCGGTAATGTCGTCCTGCATTTTTCCGCCCCATTCTTTGAAACCTGCTTCCCAGAATTTTTTTCCGTAACCCAGCGAGCCGCGGTAATTAACCTGAAGAACGGCGTAGCCTCTGTTTGCAAAAAATTGAATTTCGCGGTTGTATCCCCAAAGATTGCGCGACCACGGTCCGCCGTGAGGAAAAATTACCACGGGAAGATTCTGCGGTTTTAATCCGTTGGGAACGGTAAGATAACCGTGAATTGTCAAGCCGTCTCTTGCTCTGAAACTTATCGGTTTCATCGGCGCAAGTTCGCTTTCTTTGAGCCATGGACTCACGTCGGCAAGTTTTTTCAGTTCGTTTTTATCAACGTCGTAAAGATAATATGCGCCTAAAGAGCGGTCGCTGAAAGTCCGCACAATCAGCCGTTTTTCGTCTTTGTCAAAATCGTGTATGTAAACTTCGTAATCGGGGAGTTTTTGAAAAATCGATTTATAAATTTTGTTTGTTTCATCGTCGAATATTCTTACTTCCCGCTTGAAACTTAGGAAAGAAACTCCGACAACCTTTTTTCGTTTCCGCGAACGGAGTATTCTGAAAACGTCCACCTCGGGATTTTCGTACAAAACCTCCACTTCTTCGGCGGTCTCGGGGTTAATTTTTACCGCGGCAATTTTATCGCGCCCGAGATTGGAAAGAGCGTAAACAAACTTATTGTCGGCTGAAAAGAAAAGGGGTTCAAGACTTTCTTTGAAATTTGTGATAAATATCGGTTTGAAATCTTTTGCGCCGGCGGAACGATAGATTATGCCGCTGTTTATTCCGTCGGTAGTAATTCCTATTCTGATATTTCCGTCATAATCGGTGATCCATCTTGTGATCTTACCGGGGTTCTTCAAAACAAGATCGAGTTTTCCCGTAGCGATGTTCAAACGATAGACGTCGGCAATTTTTTGATCGCGCAGGTTAAGACTGAGTAAAACTTCATTCTCCTTGTCATACAGCGGATCAATAACGCTTACGTTGCTGTTTGGAAAGGGCGTGACATTTTTTTGTTCCGAACCGTCATATTTGATTGAGATGAGCTGATATTTTTCGTCGCCGTTTGTGTCTTGCAGAAATAAAATCGTGTTGTCGTTTGCCCAATAAAAATAGTGGATGTCCCGCTCTTCCGAATTTGTGATTCTTTTGACTTTGCCGCCGTCAAGCTTTTGCACAAAGATATTCAGCCGGTTTTTCCATGGCTGCAGAAATGCGATTTGTTTCCCGTCCGGCGAAATTGAAAACGCGTCTTTTTCAGGATTTCTAAAAAAATCTTCAAGCGGAATAACGGGCGCGTCGGGAATCTTTTTCTCGCATCCTGCAAAGATCAAAAGCGCCGCAAGTAAAATTAAAGCGTATGTTGATTTCTTCTTCATTGATTTTTTATCGCTTAAATATATTCATTATATATTGGACGCAACCAATTAAAAAAGGTTCGGTTGGGTTTTTTGAGCGGCGAGGTTTGTAGAATTCAACTTTAAAAGGAATTTTTTCATGAAACATTCATGACGCGATTTAGTCGCTCGCCTGTCCCGCTTGCGGAAAGAAAAAAATTATAGAGTATGTAAATTTAAAAAGAATGTCATTAATCATACCTTCATGGCGGGGATTAAAACAAGAAAGGCGATGCCGGTTTTGGCGCGATTCTTTGGGGGAAATCGCGACAAGACATTTCCGCCGAAACACCGAGAGGAAATATAATCAGATGAACGAATTGAAAATTTTTGTTTCAAGATTCAATTACAATTCTTTGGTAATTCCCGCTTCATATTGAGCCGCCAATTGATCAATATCCGCATTGAGCATCTCTTCGATTTCGGCTTGTAAATACGGAGTTTTATGGAATTCTAATTTATGCTCATTCAGATGCGCAATTGCCGAGCCGGTTACGTTCAAACCGTAGTGTTTTTCCAACAAGTAGCGGTAAAGCGAAAGCTGCAGAGAATAATGTGAAAAATTACAGTCCGGTAAATGCGCGCTTGCCGGATGAACGCCCATCTTGTTATTGAAAGAAGTTTTATCCAGCCGTTTATTTGTTTTCCAATCGACTATTTTGTAATCCTCGTTTTCTTTGTCATAAAGAAGGAAGTCAATTGAGCCGGCTAGTCCTAATTCCTTGGAATAGATAATTACCTCGGAGAAAAAATCGTATCTGCCGCTCATAATGCCCTTTATCCAGTCAACTCCGAATACCGCTTTTTTTTCTTCGGGGTCTTTTCCGCAGAGAATGAATTGTTCAATTTCTTTATGAACTTTCGTTCCCAATTGCATACTTTTGTCCCAATCCGCCATAAGCTCTTCGGCTGTCATCTCCATATATTTAAAGTTAGTTTCGGTTAAATTTGCGGCAACGCCTATTTTATCGAACGGTTTAAAGAAGTATTTTACAAATGTTGTACACGATGTAAATTTAAATTCCGGATCGTCATGCAAACGGTACGTATGCGTTTCTTCTATTAGAATAATACTGTCGTCGTTTATCTTCCGCATCAAAAACCCTAAAAATTTAAAGAGCAAAAATAGGAAAGTAATAGAACGTATCCTAAAAATGATATGTCGAAAACGGCGTTAACGCTAAATGCAAAGGCTTTAGCCCAATGTAAATAAATTTATAAAAAATATTTGACTCTGAATCGCCGGGTCGTATGCGGCGCTTTGTTATGCTCAATGCGGATAAGTATATTTCCGGTTCGGATTTTTATTCATTCATAATATAAAGAGTTCCCGCGTATGAGCGACAAACTTTACACATACCCGATTGACAAACTACTGAAATGGATTTTAAAGGATTTGGAAAACGATAAGGTTTTCGGATTTTCAAGAGAGTTGTTTTTCACGCCGGATGAAAATCATCCATACAGATTCAGAAGATACGGACAGCTTCTCGAAACGCCGGTCGGAGTAGCCGCCGGTCCGCACACGCAGACGTCGCAAAACATAATCCTTTCGTGGCTTTACGGCGCGCGTTACATAGAGCTGAAAACGGTTCAAACTCTCGATGAATTGGAAGTAACAAAACCGTGCATCGATATGACCGACGAAGGCTTCAACTGCGAGTGGTCGCAAGAGTTGAAAATCCGTCAATCGTTCGACGAATATCTCAACGCGTGGATTATCATTCATATTTTGAAAGATAAATTCGGCTGGAACTCGGACGAAGCG
>JAADIR010000003.1 GCA_013151245.1 Chlorobiota bacterium | reverse complement strand
TTGGCAAAAGAATAAAATAGTAAATACAGACAAGAAAGAATGATTGAACGGTTGTATGTTTGAATGGGAAAAAATTCTTTCATCTAAATGCAATCATTCAGCCATTCAACCATTCTAAGTATTTATTAGAAGGCTTTGAATAAAAAAAATCTTATGTCATTCCGGCAATCGTTTAGCCGGAATCTCCCATATAAGAAGATTCCGTGTAAAAACATCACGGAATAACGGTTGGAGAGAGGTTATTCAAAGGCTTCTTAAAGCAATAATAATACTTCCCACTCAAATGCGCGCGCTTTAGTAAACATTTTATTGTATTAAATTAAAAGCGCCTTTTATCACAATTTCCGAATCGCCGAATTCATCCGCGTTTAAAATTTCCGTATAACCGTCGTTCGTTTTTCCGATTTCCACGCGTTTTTTTATGAATGAGTATTCATCGTTCGCGAAAGTTTTTTTCACGAGAATATAATTTTCGTCTTCCGCGTTTACGATTGCGTCGGAAGGGAGCGCGGGACGTTTAACTTCGTCAACCAAAATTTCCGCTTCGATATACATACCGGGAATAAAATTCCTTTCGCCCGATTCGTTTTTTAAATGCCCGTGGACGTTGATCGTTCGGTCGTCCGAGTAAACGGCTTGTCCTACAAGGAAAACTTCCCCTTCGTAATATTTCGATCCGTCGTCGGGAAGGGAAAATCTGATCGACTGTCCTTTCTTTATTTTTGTAATATCCTTTTCAAATACGTTCAGTTCAAGGTGCATGTGTTCCGTGTTAACAATCGCAACGGCGACGGAGTTGGGACTTAAATATTGTCCTTTCGTTATATTGACTTGCGTAACGTATCCGCCGATCGGCGCTCTTACGGCAACCGCCGAAGTAATGGAATTGTAATCGAGCTTTCCCGGGTTGACGTTCAGCAGACGCAGTTTTTTATCCAGCGCGTTGAACTCCGAAAGAACGCTAAAATAATCGGACTCCGCTTTTGCAAATTTTTTCCGCGAAGAAACGTTTTCTTTCAACAGTTCTTTCTGTCTTTCATATTCCGCTTTCAAATAACTCAATCTGTTTTTTGCCGTTAAATAATCTTGCTGCATCTGAACGTAATCTGGATTTTCAAGCGTGAATAAAACGTCTCCTTTATTGATGCTTTGTCCGACGAGCAGTTGAACGTCCTTAACCGTTCCGCCGAAGTAAACGCTGACGGCGGCTTTGTATGCGGGCGGCGCTTCGATTATGCCGGAAACTTGAATCCTGTCTGAAAACGATTGTTGAGTTATTTTTCCAAGCTGCATTTCAGTTGCGGCAAATTGTTCGGACGTTACGGTTATTTCA
This sequence comes from Chlorobiota bacterium, assembly GCA_013151245.1. GTDB lineage: Bacteria > Bacteroidota > Ignavibacteria > Ignavibacteriales > Melioribacteraceae > JAADIR01. Next base: position 2,320 of record JAADIR010000003.1, on the reverse strand, counting down.
TCAGTCGAGACCGTTTCGTCAACTTGCGCGTTTGCGTTCTCGTTGCCTTCCGACGAGCATCCGGTAAGAAGCGCAATCGTTAAAAAAAGAACAGCCGCGAGTTTGTAAATTTTCATTTTAATATCCTTATAATTCGTTTAATACTAAATAATTCAGAGATAAAACGGTTTGATTGTATTTGTGCAAATCGTTTAAGTAATTCATTTCAATGACCACAGAGTTGCGAACGAGTTGAATATATTGGAGAAAATCGATTTCTCCGTTTTGATAAGCTTTGTTCGCGTTCAGTAAAAGTTCTTTCGAAAGAGAACTTCCGGCGCTTTTGTAATAATCAATCGAGCTTCTGTAACTTTTCAATTCCGAAAGGAGCGATTGAATTTTACCGCTCAGTTTTTTCGAATAATTTTTGTAGTTCTCTTCAATTTTTTGTCTTTCCAAATTCGCTTGTTGAACCTTAGAGCTTTGTTCGAAGAAAAGGAGCGGAACCGAAACGCCTACGTCGAAACCGTAATATTTCTTTGCGTTTGCCGCGTTGTTGGTTCCCATGAAAAAGCCGAGATTGATATCGGGCAGATAATTTTGTTTTTGAAGACTCGCTTCATAGTCCGCCGCGTCAAGCGCGCGCTTGAAATATGCAAGACCCGGATTATTAGCGGTATCGGAAAAAGCCAATTCAATTTCGGGCAATTTAATTTCGGGAATTGCGTAAACCGAATCGGTTTGAAGCCATGCGCCCAACAGAGCGTAAGCTCCTTTTATTCCTTGCCGCGTCTGCGCAAGAAGAACTTCTATTTCTTTCTTCTTTGCAAGCGCGGTTAAGTATTCCAAATTATTCGTTTCGCCGAGTTCGTATCGAAGTTTTGCCGCTTTTGAAAAATCTCCGAGCAGGCTATCCAAAAAGAGATATCTCTTTTCGACGTTTTTCAAATAAAGAATTGAATAATACGATTTCGATACTTCCCGTTTAAGCAAAGTTTCGGAAAGGAGATATTTCTGTCTTTGCGCTTCTGCATTCGCGCGGTTTCTGCCGTTTTGCGAAAAATATACGGTCGGGAATTTGAACGATTGATTCACTCCCCAAACGTCTAACGGAGCGTTGTTTTCCGCTACGTTATTTTCGTCGTAGCTGTAATAGAAATCGGTTTTCGCAAAATCGAGCGACGTAACGCTTTCGGCTTGTTTAACCGTGAGACGTTCCGCGTTCAAACCCGCGTTGTTTTTAAGCGCAATATCAATCGCATTTTCAACCGTCAAATATTTTTCCGCTTCGCCGGATTTTTGCGCGCTTAATAAAACGGGAGCCAACAAGACGATAAAGAGCGTAAGAACTTTTCCGTTTATCCATGGAACTCTAACTCTAAAGTCGTCAAGCACAGAGTAGAGCACCGGTAAAACTATCATTGTAAGAAACGTGGCTGAAATCAATCCGCCGATTACGACTGTTGCGAGCGGTCTCTGCACTTCGGCGCCGGCGTTAGTGGAGATTGCCATCGGCAAAAATCCCAACGCGGCGGCTCCGGCTGTAAGCAGAACCGGACGAAGTCTGTTTCTGGTTCCCATAATAATTCTCTCGTGAATGTCTTTAATTCCTTCTTCTTTCAATTCTTTGAAATGTTCGATTAACACAATTCCGTTAAGAACCGCAATTCCGAAAAGAGCGATAAATCCCACTCCCGCGGAAATGCTGAACGGAAGCCCGCGGAGATAAAGAAGCAAAACGCCTCCGACCGCGGAAAACGGAATCGCGCTGTAAATTATCAAAGCGTCTTTGAATGAGCCGAACGCGAAATGAAGCATAACGAAAATCAAAAACAACGCTACGGGAACTGCAATCATCAAACGGGCTTTTGCGTTTTCAAGGTTTTCAAACTGTCCGCCGTAAGTAATCGAATATCCGACTGGCAGATGAATCTTTTTGTCGATTATTTTTTGCACGTCTTCGACCACCGACGCCAAGTCGCGGTTACGCACGTTAACGCCGATCACAATTCTTCTGCGCGTTTCGTCGCGGGAAATTTTCGCGGGACTTTTCGTTATTTTTATATCGGCAAATTCGCTCAAAGGAAGGGCTTGTCCGTTGGGCAAAGTGACGGCGGCTTTTTTAAGATTGTCGATGTTCTTTCTGTGAGCTTCGTCGAAACGGACGACCAAATCAAATTGTTTCTCTCCTTCGAAAACGGTTCCCGCGGCGAGACCCGCAAACCCCATCGTAATAATATCGTTTAAGTCTTGAACGTTCAATCCGTATTTCGCGATTTTTTGTCTGTTGTAGGCTACGCTCATTTGCGGAAGACCTGCGGTTTTTTCCACAATAATGTCC
>JAADIR010000298.1 GCA_013151245.1 Chlorobiota bacterium | reverse complement strand
GGCAGACCGGAACCGTAAATCCAAAGCGCCGAAACAGACCAGCCGCTTCCGAATCTGTAATCGGCGGAAATTTTTATGCTGTGCCGGGAATGGTTGAATGTACGAATGAATTTGAGCTTATTTTTAAGTTCGTTCGCGCTAAGTTAAAATTTGCATAACATATTTTAAAATAAAATATCGAACATCGATTAACAGTCCGCTCCGTTTTATCGGAGAATGCCGGTTTGCGTTGTTATAAATTAAACAACTTGCACAGCGTAAGCGCGTCCGGTCATTCAATCATTCAGCCGTTCATTCCGTTTTACTCGTATTTGAAAAATCCTTCTCCGCTTTTGCGTCCTAGTTTTTTTGCCGCTACCATTTTCTTCAACAGCGGACAAGGACGATATTTCGAATCGTTGAATCCTTCGTAAAGAACGTTCATAATATCGAGACAAACGTCCAACCCGATAAAATCCGCCAGAGTCAGCGGTCCCATCGGATGATTCATTCCGAGTTTCATAACCGTATCGATATCTTCCGCGGAAGCAACGCCTTCGTAAAGCGCGTAAATCGCTTCGTTTATCATCGGAAGCAAAACTCTGTTGGAAATGAATCCGGGATAGTCTTGAACTTCAACCGGAGTTTTTCCCAACTTCACCGAAAGGTCGCGGATAGTTTCGTAAGTTTCGTCGGAAGTAGAATAACCGCGAATGATTTCGATTAATTTCATTACCGGAACGGGATTCATAAAGTGCATCCCGATAAACCTATCGTCGCGGCAAACCGAAGAAAGCTCAGTTATCGAAATCGAGGAAGTGTTCGACGCAAAAATAGCTTCCGGCTTGATATTCGCTTCGAGCGTTTTGAAAATGCTTTGCTTAATCTCTCTGTTTTCAACAACAGCTTCGATAACCAGATCGGTTTCGGAAGGAATGTTTTCCACTCCAACGAGAAGATTCAATTTACTCAACGTTTCGTTTTTTTCTTCTTCGGAAATTTTTTCTTTCTTTACTTGTCTGTCCAAATTTTTCGTAATCGTAGCCAAAGCTTTGTCGAGATATTCTTGTTTGATATCGACAAGCCGAACGTCAAATCCGTTAAGGGCAAAAACGTGGGCGATTCCGTTTCCCATTGTTCCCGCGCCGATAACGGCAATTTTTTTAATTTCCATATTGTTCACCTATTTTTGATATTTTTTTACAATTAAAGCCGCGGCTTCTCCGCCGCCGATGCAAAGCGAAGCCAATCCGTAATTAGCGTTGCGCGTTTTCATAGCGTGCAGAAGCGTAACGAGTATTCTCGCGCCGCTCGCTCCAATCGGGTGACCGAGCGCAATTGCGCCGCCGTTAACGTTTATTTTGCTCGTATCCAATTTCAATAATTCGTTTACGGCGAGAGAGACAACCGCAAAAGCTTCGTTGATTTCGAAAAGGTCAATATCGTCGGTTGTTAAATTCGCTTTGTCTAACGCGCGTTTGATAGCGTCGGCGGGCGCGATTGGAAACTCAATCGGCGCGCGGGCTGCGGAGCTTTGCGCCACGATTTCAACGAGCGGTTCGTAACCGAGTTCAAGCGCTTTTTCTTCGGACATAACTAAAAGCGCGGCGCCGCCGTCATTAATTTTAGAAGAATTTGCGGCGGTGATAGTTCCTTCTTTTTCAAAGGCGGGGCGCAAGTTCGGAATCTTCTCAAATTTAACGTTTCCGGGTTCGTCGTCCTTTTCAACAAGAACTTCTTTCCTTCTTACCGTTACGGGGACTTTCACAATTTCATTGTCGAATGCGCCGTTTTCCTGCGCTTTCAAAGCTCTGTTATATGATTCAACCGAAAAATCGTCCAGCTGTTCGCGCGTGAAATTAAATTTTTTCGACGTTGATTCGGCGCAGCTTCCCATGTGGATATTGTTATAGACGTCCCACAGCCCGTCGTGAACCATTCCGTCAATTACCTTGGCGTCGCCCAAACGAAGCCCTGTGCGCGCTCCAGGCAAGTAATAAGGGACTTGCGACATATTCTCCATTCCGCCGGCGACAATTACGTCGGCGTCTTCGCATCTAATCGCTTGATCGGCAAGCATAACTGCTTTCAAACCGCTGCCGCATACTTTGTTGATTGTCATACATTCCACGCTCGTAGGCAATCCCGCGCCCAAAGCGGCTTGACGCGCCGGAGCTTGTCCTTCGCCCGCGGTTAAAACGTTTCCCATAATTGTTTCGTTGACTAACGCAACGTCGATTCCGCTCTCGTCAACAATCGCTTTGATGGCAATAGAACCGAGCTGCGTAGCCGGAACGCTTGCAAGCGAGCCTTGGAACGCTCCGATAGGCGTTCTTTTAGCGTGAGTAATTACAACTTTTCTCATGGTTACAATTCCTTAAATAATATTTTGAAATGATTTTTATTCGATTTGAATGACCGGAAACAAAACATAAAATTCTATGTGTCGATTTCGAATGAAAGACAGCATTTTAATTTTCCGCAAGGACCGGTCATCTTTGATAGATTTGAATATAAATTTTGATCGCTGGCAAATTGCGTGTAAATTCTTTTGAAATTAGCAATAAAAGAAGTGCAGCAGTATTCTCTGCCGCATGTGCCGATGCCGCCAACAATTTTCGCTTCGTCTCTTACGCCTATTTGGCGCAATTCTATTCTCGTTTTAAACTCCGCGGCAAGTTCTTTTGCCAGTTGTCTGAAATCAACTCTTCCGTCGGCAGTGTAAAAGAAAAAGAGTTTTTTCCGGTCGAACTGAAAATGAACGTCAACCAATTTCATTTCCAATTTCAGTTTTTTAATCAGCTCATAAAACAACGGTTTTGCTCTTTCTTCGTCTCTTTTGTTGCGGGAAATTTTTTCTTCGTCGTATTGATTGACCGGACGAATCAGATGCGGAAGATCGCTCGGTTTGCCGGATTTTTCAAGTTTGTATTTTACAATCTCGCCCGTTTCAAAAACTTGTGAAATTTCCTGCGCGTCTCCAATTCTGATAATCACTTGATCGCCGACGGAAAATTTGTCTTTTACAGCTTCGGGAATCAAACAAAAGTGAACGCCGTGATGACCGCCTGAATAAACTTCAATCACTTTTTCATTTAGTTCCGTTTTTACTTCAACCAAAATAGGAAGTCTTTCCGTCCCCAAAGACGCGCCGTTCTCCGAATAAACCTGGTTGAGTATTATATTATGAAACGAGTGATTATATTTTTCTTGATAGGTTTGAACGTCCGTTGATTCGGATTTTGACTGGATAAAAGAGAGATCTATATGATACATATAATTATTTCCTTAAAACAACAGTACTCAATTCAAAAATAGTATTTAAGGCGATAAGATTCAAGTTAACTTGCGTTTCCGATAAATTTAAATAATAATCGATTTTGGAATATACTTCTTCCAAAGGAGCGTTTTTAAACCCCGAATTGAATTTTTCAAACGTATCTTTATATTTTTCAAAATAATATTTGTCAATTCCGCTTCTGTTTCCCTTAGCGTCCCGCAGCCAATAAAGAAACAATCTTAACGTCTGCTTAAAATAGTCGCCGCCCCATGTATTGAGTATTTTATTGAAAGTCGTTTGCGCCGTATAAAATCTCCCCGCAAAGGAATAACGAAGGACTGTGATTACTTCGTCAAGATATTTTTCAATATCAACATTTAAAAGAGCAAGCGCATTAAGAACCGAGCCTTCCGAAAAGCTTGCCGCCAATTCTATTTTCTGTTTGTTCTCAAACTTGAAATATTTTTCAATCACGTCGCCTATTGCGTTCTCAGGAAGCGGACTAAAGTTAATCGTCCAGCAGCGCGAATGAATAGTGGTTAATAAGTTTTCAGGTTTGTCGGTTAGAAGAATAAAAATAAATCCTTCCGGCGGTTCTTCTAAAGTTTTCAATAAAGCGTTTTGAGTTATGTTGTTCATTATGTGCGCGTCGGAAATAATTACAACGCGGTATTTGATTTCGTCGTAACCAAATGAAACAAATTTTTTGATATCTCTAATACTACTAACTTTAATTGTGTTCGCTTTTTCAATATTTATTTTGTAGTAAGGATTTTTAATCTTTTCTTCGCGTTCTTTCCGGATTTCATCAATTTGAGCGGGAGTTAATTTTTCATAAGGCGGATCGTCGTTTTTTTCTCCTTTGCCGCGCGGCAGAGGAAAAATAAATTTCACAAACGGTTCTTCTATGTTAAAAATACGCGAACGTAATTTTTCCTGGTCTTTTTTTTCTTTTGAATTGATAAGATGCGCAAACTCAAGCGCCGCAAGGTGTTTGCCGGTTCCGGGTTTGCCGGTAAAAATAAGCGCGTGCGGAACTCTGTTTGAATTGAATAATCTATTTAAATTTTCTAACGCTTCTTTTTGTCCAGGTACGCTATCGATAAAATTATTCATCAAAGGAAACTAAATCAGGAATATTCATCTTCGTTATAAAAGAAGTCGTCGTCTTCGGGAAAATCGGGCCAGATATCTTCAATTCCCTCATAAATCTCTTCGTCTTCTTCAAGTTCCTTCAGATTTTCAATCAAGTCGTACGGAGCGCCGATTCTATCGGCATAATCAATCAATTCATCGCGTGTAGCTGGCCATGGAGCATCTTCAAGATAAGCGGCTAATTCGACAGTCCAAATCATATTATAACTTTCCCTCGTTAGATTTGTTATTGACAACCTCAAAAAGATTAACATCGTCAAAAATAAATTTTCTCGGATTTAACGGAACGCCGTTATAACGAACCTCGTAATGAAGATGCGGTCCGTTGCAAAGAGTTCCGGTTCTGCCCGATAGTCCGAGCAATTCTCCGCGTTTAACTTTTTGGCCTTTGCGAACGTTTAATTTTGAAAGGTGAAAATATCTGGTTTGATAACCGAAACCGTGATCGATTTCGATTGTGTTTCCTGTAGTTCTTTTATATCCGGCAAAGATAACTTTTCCCGCGCCGGGAGCAAATACTTTTGTTCCTTTATCCGCAACGATATCGATACCGTTGTGCATTTTTTTTATTTTTAAAATCGGGTGCAATCTCATTCCGAATCTATCTCCGTATCTTCCGTCAATCGGTTTAATGGCGGGGATAGATTCAAAAAGAAGTTCGTTTTCTTTATACTGGCTTTTGATTTCAGAATAATTATTGAATTCATAATTCAGCTTAGCGTCAACCGTGGCGACGTAATTATTCAGCTCTTTCAATACGCTGCGCAGTTCGGTTGAGTTGGTTATCGGAACGTCTTCAAAAACGCTGCCGCCGAGCCCGGTTATTCTTTCATCTTTTGGAATCGGCTCCAAATTAATAGCTATGCGGAGATCGTTATCCATTCCGTACAAACGTTCAATACGGTTGTTAACCTCTTTATACTTACCGAGCAGTTCGGTAAATTTTTCTGCAAGTTCGGCATTCTCTGTCTTAAGCGCGTTTACTTCGCTGCCGGGGTTCAAAACTTTATCGATAATAAAGTACCCGCTTAGCACAAAAAACGAAGAAAGCAGACTGAAAAAGAGTATGAGAAAAACAAATTTCGAGTAGAAATTTTTAATCTCAACGAACTTCAGTTTATTTTTTGAAAAGTAATAAAATTGTCTCATAATTCGCTGCGAAATTATTAAATAACAATATAATAAGCAACAAAATAATTTACCTTAAAAAATTTAACGGCAAAATATTTTTTACTCAAAATCATGTTCGAAGTCATCAATAACTCTATCAATGTGAGATGACTGATCTTTCAATTTGGTTGCTAAGTTTTTCTTAAGAACTTTTGCGGCGTCAAACCCGTAATGTTTTAAGAGATAATTAAGAGCCAAAACTTCGGAAACCACCGTAATATTCTTCCCCGGTAAAATCGGCAAACGTACGTATGGGATCTCCACGTCGCCGACTTTTACTGTTTTATTTTCCAGTCCGGTTCTTGTATATTCATGTTCTTTGTTCCAATGTTCCAGCTCGATAATTATTTCCAGCCGCTTCTGATATCTGATTGCCCGCACTCCGAACATGCTTCTTATATCAAGAATTCCGATTCCCCGAATCTCCATAAAATGTTTTACAAGGTTGGTGCCCGACCCCATTAAAATACGCTCTCCCTTTTTTGTCAGGATAACGACGTCGTCCGCAACCAAGCGGTGTCCTCTTTCCACCAAGTCGAGAGCCACTTCGCTCTTCCCTATTCCGGAGCTTCCCGTAAAAAGCATTCCGACGCCGTAAACATCAACAAAGGAACCGTGGATGCTGTACGTCGGAGCAAATTGATCGTCCAGAAAATCACTCACAAGGTAAGTTAATTTCGTTGTGGGATAATCAGTTCCGAAAACCGGGATGCCGAATTTCTCCGCAAGCTCAATCATCTCGGAAGTAGGTTTATTACTGTCGGTAAGAATAATACACGGCAATTCAAATTTAAAAAGTTTTTCCAAAGAATTAATTCTCTGTTCATGCGAAAGCTGCGATAAATATTTATACTCCGTATTTCCGCAAATTTGCACGCGCTTGTAAGAAAACAAATCAACAAACCCGGCTAAAGCTAAACCGGGTCTGTGCAAATTCTGCTCGATAATTTTCCTCTCCATCCCGAGCGCGTTCGTAAGTAATTTTATATTAAATTTTTCTTTGGCTTTTTCAAAAAAGTATTCAACGGTAATGTCTTCTTTTTTAACAAAAGCATCGATGTCGACGTCTTTCATCGTTTTTTATCAATCATCTTTGTTTTTAATTTCTTCAATTGTCTTTCCAAATTTTTCACTGCAATATCAACGGACTTGTTAAAATCCTCGCTCTCTTCGCTGCCGGCAAGCGTTTTCCCGGGAACTTTTAAAATAATCTCGGCGCTTTTAATGCTGTCTTTTTGATGAGTGTAACTTAAAATAACATCTATGTCAAGAATTTCATCATGAAATTTTTCCAATGAACTTACCTTCTTGTTGATAAATTCTTTGAGTGAATCTTTTGCGCGAAATTTTCTGGAAGTGATTTTAACGTTCATGATAGACTCCTTTTTTGATTGAGGTCGTTTGAAAATTTGTTTTTTAATTTCGTTAGTTTCATGATTTAGGATGACTCTCCTTATAAACTTTTTTTAGCCTTTCTGTGGAAACATGGGTATATATCTGAGTTGTGGAAAGATTCTTGTGACCAAGCATTTCTTTAACCGCCAACAAGTCGGCTCCTCTATTCAGCATATGGGTAGCCGCCGAATGTCTTAAAACATGCGGACTCGCTTTCTCCAAATCAATTACTTCCGAAATATATTTTTTCACGTAGTTATATACTATTCTAGGGTAAATTTGTTTCCCCTTTTCGGTAATAAAAAGAGATGAATTCGGATTTACGCCGGCGACGGTTCGAAAATATTCATGCAATGTTTGCAGCGATTTTTCTCCGATTGGAACCAACCTTGTTTTTGCCCCCTTCCCGAAAACAGTTAAAGTTTTTCTCGATAAATCTACGTCGCTTATTTTTAACGAACAGAGTTCCGAAACGCGTAAAGCGCAACCGTAGAGAAGCTCGAATATTGTTTTGATTAAGAGCGCTTTTCCCGGCTTCTCGTTTTTTTCTATTAACATAAAAATTTTTCGGAAAGAGTCAATAGAAATTATCTCTGGAAGTTTCCTTGTTGTTTTCGGATTCGATAAATCGGCGGCTGGATTCGTTACGACAAAATCATTCCTGAGCGCAAATTCAAAAAAAGAACGCATAGCCGAAAGTTTTCGGGAAATTGTGGTTTTAGATAAACCGTCCGCGCTCAACTTCATCATAAATCTGCGCAGAAATTTCTCGTCGATTTTCGAGACAGCCGTTCTGTCGTTTTCTTCGGCAAAAAGAAGGAATTGGAACAAGTCGTTTCGGTAGGCAATGTAAGTATGCTCCGATACTCTTCTTACGCCCCTCAGTTCGATAAGAAAATCATCAATAACTTTTTCGAATAAGATTTCTTTCATTAATTAAATAACTCATTATCCTAAAAAAATTTCGCCGCTTGCCAAGGCGGGAAAAGCCCGAAACTTGAGTGTCAATTAATTTTATCTGACGTGTAAAGAAGCATTCTGCTGCCGGGAGGAATTTCAGACGTGAAATCGATAAGCGTCATAAAGACGACCCAATTGATATCTTCTTTCGAAATTATTTCACCGGGGAAAACAAATATCTGTTCCAGAATCAAATCGAAATCGCTGAAAGAAACTAACCCGACATTGAAAAGGTAGAGCAAGTAATTATAATTTTCGATCCCTAAAACGTCCAGCTCTTCTTCCGTTAAAACTCGGAACTGTTTTTCGGAATCTCTTCTATTTATTAAGGAAACTTTTTTGTCCAAAATTTTATCGAAGACCAAACTGAACGCGGCGCTGAGAGTTTGTTTATCGAACTCCGCGGTTTTGCTCAATTTAATGTTGATTTCATCGAACGAAGCGTTCTTTATGTTTAAGTCTTCTAGAATTCTGGCGAGAACTTCAACTATTTTTGACGTCATTAAAATTAACCGGATTTTTTACAACCATACTATAACGACTTACAAGCTTATTTTCAAGTTTTTTCATTAAAATTTTATCTTTTTCTTTTTTATCGTCATATCCGGTAAGATGCAGAATACCGTGAATAACGAGCCGAGTTATTTCTTTAGCAAGCGAAACCCTGTATTTACGGGCGTTTTCGGCTGCGTCGGAATAAGAGATGAAAATTTCCGCGTCTAAATTGTCGAGAGATTCGTTATAACCGAAAGCGATAACATCCGTTCCGTAGTTGTGACCTAAATATGTTTTGTTGATCTCAACTATTGTTGCCTGATTGACAAAGTTTACGGCTAAATCCGATATCTTAAAATTAAGCTCTTTTGTTAAAAGAAAAATTAACTTATGAATTTCTCTTTTATTTATTTGCAGCCGGCTATCCGAGGCGACTATGACGTTTTTCATTTATTTATTTTTCCAGATTCAGACATTTCTTTGTTGTTTGAAAGAGACGCTTTCCCGCGCAGTCATTTAGTTGCGCGTCTTGCAAAACTCGCGGCTTTTTCATTTCAAAGTAATCGTTAAGTTTTGCTTCGAAGGAAAAGATTCGATTTTATCGTTCAGTTCCGAGAGCAAACTTTGCGCTTCATCAACAATTTCATCTATTTGCTCATCCGTGTAGTCCGGATCGTAATGAAAATAAATCAATTTTCCCGGATTTACAAGCGAGGCAAAATACGCGGCGCTTTTTGTGCACGAATGCCCCCATCCGATTCTTTCGCGATAATCTTCCGGCGTGTACATCATATCATGAATTAGTAAGTCGGTTCCTTTACAAAAGTCAATCAAATCTTTGTTCAAGCGCGCAACCGTTTCCAGATCGGGAGTTTTATTTTTTTCGGCTTCAAAATAAATTTCATTATCGGTCATAAACACAAAACTCTTATCCTTTGAAGAAACCTTGTAGGAGAATGTTCCCGGCGAATGATGGTTTTGGATAGAGTTAAGCTTGAATGATTTTATTTCGAACGGCTTTCCTTCTTCAAGATTAAAATATTTAATTTTCGATTTGAAAACTTCAGGTCCAACGGGAAAATATTTCGGCAGCATTTGGATATTAATTATATCTTCAACAATTTTCATTGTATCTCCCGGCGCGTAAACATTCACTAAAAACCCTTCCGTGTAAAGCGGTTTGAAAAACGGAAGTCCCTGAATATGATCCCAATGCGAGTGAGTTATAATAATGTCGATATTTTTAATTCTGTTTTGTCTGACAATTTCATTCCCTAATTCCCGTATTCCGCTGCCTGCGTCGAGAATGAGATAGTTCTTGCCGTTATCGTTGCAGACGCGAACGCAGGGCGTGTTTCCGCCGTATTTTACGGACAACTCGCCCGGGACGGGGATGGAACCTCTGTTGCCGTATATTTTAATCTCCACTTTTTTCTCCGAGTAACGATTGAAAAGTAATCTCCGAATATTTTACGTATCTCAAAGCCGAAGCCTTAATATCGTCAATTTCCGAATCGGTTAAATCTCTAATTATTTTTGCCGGCACTCCGGCGGCTAATTTTCCCGAAGGAACGACAAAGCCGGGTTTCACAACCGCTCCGGCGGCAACCAATGAATATTTTTGAACGACCGCGCCGTCGAGAACAATTGCTCCGATTCCTATGAACGTTGAGTCTTCCAAAGTGCAGCCGTGCAGTTTAACGGCGTGCCCAATCGTAACGGAATTTCCAATGTTCAGCGGAAATTTTCCATTCGTTACGTGAAGCATCGACAAATCCTGAACGTTCGTATTTTTTCCTATCTTGATATAATGAACGTCTCCGCGTATAACCGAATTATGCCAAACGCTCGAATTTTCTCCGATCTCCACATCGCCGATAATCATTGAGCCGGGCGCGAGAAAAACCGACCGACCGATTTTCGGCGTCAGCCCTTTGTAATTAAATATTTTTCCGAAACGCATCATTTACGGTTACGCCTTATGATGAAAATATTAAACCTAAAATTATTCAATTGTAAAATATTCGCAGTGAGATAAATCACTTTTAGTTAAAACTTAAATTATGTTTTCGCGGCTGTTTTTTCCGTCATATTTTCGGGTTTCGCTTAGTTTATTAAAATTTCAGAGAAATATTAAACCCGGATTGAATATACTTTTCATGAATTTCGTTAGCAAGAGAATTGTTTATCAAATCGAAACCGACTGAAATAAAATAGTTTTTCAACGGCTGATAGATCAACGTCATCGAATAGGCGCGGCGGTATTCCCTTGTCCCGTCAAGGAATTCGACGGTTTCCGAATCGCCGACTCTGTGCCCGAACGTTAAATCTCCGCCGACATTTTTAATAACTTCCCCTTCGCCGTCGGTTATATTTTCCCCGTGAATCGAAAAGAAAAAAGAAGTTTTCAAATTCAATCTCGAATTGAAGAACCAATTCAAATCGATAAAAATATTCGAACTGTTCGGCTCAATGGGGGAAACAAAAGGATATCCCAAATTTGTAAAATTGTTTTCGTTGATTCTATGAGAGTAAACGTACGGCTGAATCATTATATATTGAACCTCCAAATCAACCGGAAGATACGGATAAAAAAGAGACGACAGCGCGCCGAGGTTTAACATTGTTTTGTTTCCGTACCATCCGGTTCCTATTTTCCCGAAGTCGATATCGTCGATAAAAAACGTCCCGTAAAATTTCAATCCTTTGATACTGTTATTTGTAAAATCGATAAAGAGCGCGGAGTTGTCTCTGTCTTGGTTTGCGTGCTCGACGCTTTTATAAAAACTAAACGGATTTAAGTAAGAAAGATCAATTGAACGGTTCGAATAAATAACCGTTTCGCCCATCCCTAGAGTGAAATGTTTTGAAAGATTCAAATAAACCCGATGATAAACAAAATATTTTTCGGTTACAAAATTGACGCTTCCGGCGTCTCCCAAATTCAAAATTTTCGTCGAACCGAGAAGTTTTCCGTGATAAAAAGAAAACGAAAATATTTTATATTTTAAATTTAACGCGATGTAATCCATAACCGGCGGGTTGTTCCCGAGTATCGTCTTAATTGTTCCGTAGCCCAAATTAACCCGGTCCCGCGCAATTTTGAATTTCACGTAATCAAAATCGGCGGAAAAGTATGCGGTCGTCTCGTCAAAATAATCGTCCCCGATTCCGTCTTGCTCGCGATTTATTTTATAATTATACCGCAGTCCTCTGAAACTCGTTGCAAGTTCTCTGTCGCCCAAGAAAGTTCCGTTTGTCGCCCGCACCGAAAAACCGAACATATTTTTGAAAGAGCCTTCAACGCTTCCGCCGAATTGGAAAATGGTCGCGCTTTGCGATTGATCGGTTATCAAATTATTTTTGAATAGTTGGTTGGTAGTAAAATCAAAGTTTACGAAAATATTCGCTTCGCTCGAATCGCCGTAAAAATAAAGATATTTTTCCTTATCGCTGATGAAATGCTCAAAATTCAAACCGGAAAAGAAAGAGGAATATTTTGCATCGCTTTTATAAATATCGAAATAGAATTCTTGAATGAAGTCTGAAAGTCTTGCTCTGTCAACGGCGGACAATAAATTTTTAAGTTTCAATATTTCAATCAAATTTGAAGCGATTTCTTTTCTCGTTTTCGGAGTTTCGTATTGGTCGTAGTTTGCGAGAAACGATTGAGAATCCATTCTGTCAAGAAATTGATATACGGGACGCCCGCTTGGAACATATCCGACTTGTCCCTGGACAATTACGCTCAACGCAAAAAATATGAAAAGTAGTTTTTTCATCCGTTTAAAAAGCATTTAAATTTAACCGACCGTTTTCCACCGATTTTTAACGCGCTATCTGACTTCTTCCCATTTTCTTGAGAAGGATTTCTTTGCAAAAAAAACAAATATACTATTAATTAGCCAAGTAAAAAGAATTTTAAAATGACCTGCTTTTCTGTATCTCCGCGGAGATTCATAAATGCAGACATTTTCAGGGAAATAAACTTTTCCCTTTTTACGAAGCCTGGTGTACAGTTCAAAATCTTCGCCCGCGGGAAGATCTTCGTTGTAACCGCCCAATTCTTCAAATATTAACCGTCTGATAACATGGCACTCGCCGCGCCCCATTCCCAGACCGATTGTATTTAGAAACTTAAAATATTTATTATAAAAGCCTAAAAAGATTTTATCGGAGAATTTTTCTTCTTCGGGAAAAACTCTTACCGGACAAGTCATTGCCGAATAATCCGGCTTTCGGCTAAAGTTATAAACTTCGTCGAAAAGTTTTTTTACGTCTTTGATTTTTATGTCGCCGTTGAAAAAAATCAAGATTTCCCCTTTCGCGGCGCTCGCGCCTTTGTTCCTTCCGACGGCAATGTTTTGCTTAGCGTCATTTCCTTTGGTTACAACGATATCGGCATTCCGCATAGCAATCTTCAAGGTTGCGTCGGAGCTTCCTCCGTCCGAAATAATTATTTCATATTCGAATATTTTTTTTAATTCAGGATCGTTTAACTGAGAAAGCAAAGGGGGAAGAAGTTTTTCTTCGTTGAGGGTCGGTATAACGATGCTGAAGTTCACAATTAAAACACAATGATAAACGCCGCCGCGTTCGGTGAAATTCTTACGCCCGGCATAGGAAAATGAAAATAGTTTAAAGTATTCTTGACGAAGTTCCAAAATTTTCCATGCAGCGGTATAATTTCTTCCCAATCCAAATCAAGCGCCAAATAAAACTCGTTGCTTCCGCCTCCGTTTCCGTCTAAGTTGCTTACGCCCATTCCCGCCGAAACCATCAGAAACGAAGGCCAATATTCCGCCCAAGAACGAGGCAAAAGGTTGTTTACTCTCATACCGATCCAGTAAATTTGCCCTTCGTAATCGTCGATAAAGTTTCCTTCGTGCTGACCGTTTTTCATCTTTTCGGAAGGGAGATAACTCCACCTAGGCTGGAAGTTGTGCAGAATAGGGAAATAGTATTGTCCCAAATGATACGACGCTCCGAGCAGGTCGAACATCGCGTCGCCGGGGCTGAATCCCCACTGCGGACCGAAGCCGTCTTCAATTTCAACGTACATTTGAAAAGCGAACGCAAGCGCCGAGCCGAAAATATAAGATTCCCTTGTTTGAAAATTTGCCGCTTCCATTGCCGAAGTAAAGGAGTGCGCCAAAATATTAGTTCCGTAAAAATGACCGAATTTGTCAATCCAACGGGCATATTCCCAATCGTTGATAATTCTAAACTTGGCGTTATCTTGCCGCCACCATGCGTTATATTGAATGACGTGCACCGTAACGCCGGCGGCAAGGACGACCGCGCTGGAGCCTATGAGCAAAGGATAATCTATTTTTTGAGGAAGCGGATCGACTTCGGGATACGTATTCCAAAGCTCCCCCAATGATTTCGGGTAGGGTATCGCCAAACTTCTATCTGTAGGTTTCGGTTTTAGCGAATCCGCTTGCGAAAAAATATTTACGTTTATCGCAAACAGAAAAAACAAAACAAATAATAATTTCGACATTATTTTATCGGCAAAAGAGTTCATTGAAAAAATTATTTTTCCGGACGCATAAGGGGGAACAGAATAACGTCGCGGATTGACGGCTGATTTGTAAAGAGCATAACCAGTCTGTCTATTCCCACGCCCAGCCCCGCCGTCGGCGGCATTCCGAATTCCAGAGCGCGAATGTAATCTTCGTCTATCTGATGCGCTTCGTCGTCACCTTCGTCTCTCATTTTCGACTGCGATGAAAAACGTTCTTTCTGATCGATCGGGTCGTTCAGTTCGCTGAACGCGTTGCAGATTTCGCGCCCCATCACAAATCCTTCAAACCGTTCCACTAATCCTTCGCGCGAGCGGTGTTTTTTTGCAAGCGGCGAAAGTTCAAGAGGATAATCGACGATAAACGTCGGTTCGGACAATCCCGATTCAACGCTTAATTCAAAAAGAAGGTCGATCAATTTACCTTTGCTTTCGCCGCCGGTAAGCTCTTCCCCTTTAGATTTAACTACTTCGCGCAGTTCGTCCGCCGAAGCGGATAAAACGTCAACGCCGGTTTTGGTTTTAATTTCGTCAACCATAGAAATGCGATTCCACTTTTTACCGAAATCTACGGTTCTTCCTTCAATCTCAAATTCCGTTTTTCCGAAGACCGCGCGGGCAACATGCTCGAACATTTCCTCAACAAATTCCATCATCCAATTATAATCTTTGTAGGCAACGTAGAGTTCAAGCATCGTAAATTCGGGATTGTGATTTTTATCCATTCCTTCGTTGCGGAAATCTTTCGATATTTCATAAACGCCGTTGAAACCGCCTACTATCAGACGTTTGAGATACAACTCGTCCGCTATGCGAAGATACAGCTTCATATCAAGCGCGTTATGATGAGTTTCGAAAGGACGCGCCGCGGCGCCGCCGTATATCGGCTGCAAAACGGGCGTTTCGACTTCGAGAAGATTCTTTTCATCCAAAAATCTTCTGATAGCGGAAATTATTTTACTCCGTAAAACAAAAACTTCCTTCACTTCGGGATTAACAATCAAATCTACGTAACGCTGCCGATAGCGTAATTCTTTATCGGCAAATTGATCGTGCAAAACCTTATTGCCTTCTTCGTCAACGGTTTCTTTTGTAATAGGAATAGGACGGATTGATTTAGCAAGAAGCGCAAACGATTTTGCGTGAACGGATATTTCTTCCGTTCTTGTTTTAAAGACAAATCCTTCAACGCCTACTATATCGCCGATATCCATCAATTTAAATGCGGCGTACGCCTCCTCCCCTATTTCATCTTTACGTAGATAAACTTGAATTTTTCCGGTTTCGTCCTGAATGTGAGTGAAAGACGCTTTTCCCATTCGGCGAATCGCCATAATTCTTCCGGCAATTTTAACGTCTTTTTGTTCAAACTTTTCAAAATCGCTTTTTATTTCAGCGGAATTATTCGTTACGTCAAATTCGTAAGCGTAAGGTTGTATATTCATTTCCTGCAGCTTTTCCAACTCCTCAAGTCTTCTCTGAATTAACGAATTCAGTTCCATTTGTTCTTTGCTGTTTTCCAATTGTTCCTCCGTCAAAATCTATTTACTTTTCTTTTTCTTGATCAATTTATTTATTTCGGCGTCCGTAAGCATTCTGTATTCTCCCGGATTCAAGATTCCCAAAGTCATCCCGCCGAAACTTTCGCGCTTTAATTTTTTAACAAAATAACCGAGCGAGTCAAACATATTTTTTACAAAATGATTTCTTCCTTCAATTGTAGTAACTTTTACTTTCTTGAAATTTTTAGGTTCGGGAAATTCTATCTTTTGAAACCGGCTTCTCTTTCGTTCGAGAATGATTCCTTTTAACAACCGCTCTCGGTCTTCTTTTGTAAGCGGTTTATCAAGCGTTGCGAGGTATTCTCTTTCAATTTTATTTGAAGGATGCGTAAGAATATTCGCAAAGTCCCCGTCGTTTGTAAGGAAAAGAAGTCCCGTCGTATTATAATCAAGTCTTCCCACCGGAAAAATCGAACGGTCCGTATTGATCAATTCGACAACCGTACGTCTGTTTTTATCGTCCTTTGTGGAAGTAATAACGCCGCGCGGTTTATAAAGCATAAAATATACGTTGGCTTCTTTTTTAAGCGTTTCGCCGTCAACCGAAACGGTATCTTTTGAAGGGTCGATCTTCCGTCCCAACTCGGTAACGACTTTTCCGTTAACCGAAACTCTACCCTGCAGGATAAATTCTTCCGATTTTCTTCGCGAAGCTATTCCCGCCGAAGCGAGATATTTATTCAGTCTCAACTGTTCCATTTTCACCATTCTCCGAAAGATCGGTTTCATTCTCAAGAACTTCTTCCATAGCGTTCATCATGATCTTTCTTTTCTGTTCGATAAAATCTTCGTCTTTCATTATTTCTTCAATTTCTCTGGGCTTGGGTAAATCTTTTAAATTATTCAACCCGAAATATTTTAAAAATTCATCCGTCGTTGCGTAAAGCAAAGGGCGTCCGATAGTTTCGGCTCTCCCTTGTATCGTAACCAATTTTTTTTCAAGAAGCGTGTTCAACATATAATCCGAATTAACTCCGCGAATCATTTCAATTTCCGGCTTTGTTATCGGCTGCTTATACGCAATAATAGCAAGGGTTTCAAGCGCGGCTTGGCTTAAACGGCGCTTGCTCTTTTCTGTTGAAAGATAACCGACATATTTTGCGTATTCCGGTTTAGTGGCAAAAGTAAGCCCGTTGGCGATGCGGATAATTTTGAATGCGCTTTCTTTTTCGGAATATTTTTCATTCAATGCGTCAACGGCGGAATGGATTTCCGCTTCCGAAATCGAAACGTCGCCGCCGTCAATTTCTTTAATTGCTCTGGCAATTTCTTTCGGTAAAATCGGATCGTCCGAAGCAAATATTAAAGATTCAATTATTGAAATATAAATATTATCCATTTTGAAATTTTACTATTGAAAAATCATTAAACTCCGGAGTCGCCTCCAACCCGATAACGCCTTCTTTTATCATTTCCAGCATAGCGATAAAAGTAACTATTATTCTCAATTTCTCTTTAATCTCTTTTACCAATTCAATAAAACCGATTTTTGTTTTGTCGCCCAAGCGGGATAAAATATAATTACTCTGCTCTTCAATTGTGAAGTTAAACTTCTCCACTTCGTGCACGGGAACTTCTTCCTTTTTTTCAAGCGCTTTTTTAAAAGCTTTCATTAAATCATAAATTGAAATATTTTTAAGAAGCGTTTCCATCTCCTCGGGATGTTCTTTTTCGTCCGCCGTAAAATTACCGCGGAAATTTATTTTACGCTGGTTCGATTCGAAGAATGAAAACTCTTCCGACATTTCCTTATAACGCTTATATTCCAAAAGGGCGTTTACCAAATCGGCGCGCGGGTCTATTTCTTCCCCCTTTTCGTTAACTTCGCGCGGAAGAAGCATCCGCACTTTTATCTGCATCAACGTCGAAGCCATCAAAATAAAATCGCCCGCCGTTTCCAAATCAAGCGCTTCCATCAGCTGAAGATAGCTCATAAACTCCTTCGTAATATTCGAGATCGGAATATCGTAAATATCC
Source organism: Chlorobiota bacterium (assembly GCA_013151245.1). Classification (GTDB taxonomy): domain Bacteria; phylum Bacteroidota; class Ignavibacteria; order Ignavibacteriales; family Melioribacteraceae; genus JAADIR01. Next base: position 4,353 of record JAADIR010000298.1, on the reverse strand, counting down.
AACTCGTCTCTTCTGATAAAGAAAAGAAGCAAGTCCAGCGGACCTTCGAATGTTTGAAGTTTTACTTTATACACTAAACTATCCTAATTTCATTTGCGAACGGACAATTTCCATTGTCTTCACCGCTTCGGCTTTGGCGCGTTTTTCGCCGTCGGCAAGTATTTCCAAAACCAAATCGTTTTTTTCTTCGTAATATTTTCTTTTTTCGATTATCGGCGCGAGAAATTCGTTTATTTTTGCCGTGCATTTCATTTTGCAATCGGCGCAGCCGAGTTCCCCCGAACGGCAGCCCGCTTCTATTTCTTCAATTTCATCCGGATTGAATTTTTGCTGATACTTAAAAATCAAACAAACTTCGGGACGCCCCGGATCGTTGCGGCGGACTTTCTGCGGATCCGTTTTTGCTTTCCGCAATTTTTTCTGAACGAGTTCCGGTTCGTCGGAAAGCAAAATTGTATTGCCAAGCGATTTGCTCATTTTTGCGTCGCCGTCGAGTCCGGGCAATCTTGCAAATTTTGTTAGAAGCGGTTCCGGTTCGGGAAAAACTTTTCCGTAAACGTTGTTGAATCTTCTGGATATCTCACGCGTTATTTCAACGTGCGGCACTTGGTCTTCTCCCACCGGCACGGCGTTTCCGCGATACAATAAAATATCAGCCGCCTGCAGAACGGGATAACCGAGATGTCCGTATGTTATGTTTTCAATATGCAGCGAACGGACTTGCTCTTTAACGGTCGGATTTCTTTCTAACCGCGCAGCCGTAATCAGCATTGTAAAAATCAAATAAAGTTCCGTGTGTTCTTTTATCTGCGATTGACGAAACATCGGACTTTTCACGGGATCAAGCCCGGCGGCAAGCCAATCTATCAGCATATCAATCGTATTTTGATAAACGTCGTCCGTATTCAAATCCGTCGTAAGAACGTGATAATCTGCAATAAGATGAAAATTTTCATATTCGTCTTGAAGTTTCACCCAATTTTCAAGCGCGCCGACATAATGCCCGATATGGAGTTTCCCCGTAGGGCGCATTCCGCTAAGTATTCTTTTCTTTTCCATAAATCCTAATTAATAATTATTACAGAACTATAAAGATAATAAATTCATTTCATTTATTGCTGAAAGAAAATTCTTCAATTCCTTCCCCGTTATTGTTTTTCTTCGTCATTGCGATTCCGACGAAGTCGGAAGAAGCCTGTCCGCCGGACAAGGCGGGCAATCTGCAACGCCGCGTAAGAAGTAAGAGGAAATGTAGCCGCAGCGCGGCGCGTTGTTTTTACGGTTACGGCGGATCGCTTCGTTCGCGACGACTGACATAAGTCATTCCGCCCGCCAAAAAACTCGCGTCATTTCGAAGAGGAGCAAAGCGACGACGAAGTAATCTATTCGCCGAAACCGGCAGATCGCCGCGTCGCCCCGATAAATCGGGACTTCTCGCGATGACGGAGAATTTTAATACCTGCGATGACGATTGTAAAAATACCGCGCCGCCATTGACCAATCACCAATGACAATTGACCATTGACTAATGACTAATGACATTTTTCAACCGTCTAACTTCACTCATTCAAAAGTTGTATCTCTTCGACAAATAAAAAAAGATAAATAATTCTTGATTGTAAAAATAACTCTCCAGCCCCCCGAAAAAATCAGGGGGCTTCAAAGAGAACGGCTTAACATGGGGGGAGTTATTTAAGCCATTTTTAAGTTTGCAAATTTCGAGAGGAGATGCTTTACGCCGTATTCGTCGAACGCGACGGATATTTTCTGCATATCGCCTTGTCCGTTGATTGCGAGAATCTTTCCGTTGCCGAAAACTTCATGCACAACGCGGCTGCCGACGCGGAACGAGCGGGAGTCTTGATTGTAATCGTCGTAACTTTCCTGATAGAATTCGTCGTAAATAGATTTTTTCCGCTTGCTCGATTTTCTGCCGATGTTGCCGAATTCCTCTTCATAAGTCGATTCGTCCAACTCTTCAATAAATCTCGAACGGCTTTGATAAGCCACTTCCCCAAAGCGGTAGCGCGATCGGGCATGAGTAATATAAACTTTGTCTTCCGCGCGCGTAATTGCAACGTAGAAAAGACGCCGCTCTTCTTCCTGCCTCGAGTCTTCGTCGAAACGCTGATTTAGCGGAAAGATATCTTCTTCCAATCCGGTAACAAACACAATCGGGAATTCCAATCCTTTCGCGCTGTGAACGGTCATCATTGTAACGGAATTTTCCTCGTCCTTCATATTGTCAATACCGGCGATAAGGGAAATATCTGCAAGGTATTGATCCAGCGAAGCTTTTTTATTCTCAGCGCAAAATTCGTTGATGCTTTTCAGCAATTCGTGAACGTTTTCGAGACGCGCTAAAGATTCGGGAGTGTTTTCTTCTTTATACATTTTAAGCAATCCGAGTTCGTCAACAAGCGCCGAAGTTAATTCGGAAAGAGAAAGTTCGTCTTTCAATCCTATGTATTTATCGAGCAGAAGTTTAAACTGTTTTACGTTTTTCTGGATTCTCTCTTTCACTTCAATCACTTCGAAAACGCGCGCCATTGTTTGGAAGAGATTCAAATTCCATTTCCGCGCAAAAGCGATCATTTTTGTAATTGAAGTGTTGCCGATTCCGCGCTGCGGGAAGTTCATTATTCGCAGCAAACTTTCCTCGTCGTCCTGATTAGCGAATACGCGCAAATAACCGAGTATGTCTTTGATCTCTTTTCGTCTGTAAAACTCAACGCCGCCGATAATTTTATACGGAATTTTATCGCGCCGCATAGCGTCTTCAAGCGTTCTCGACTGCGAATTTATTCTGTAAAGAATCGCAATGTCGTTATATGAAAGTTTCCTTGTCGCCACTTCTTTTTTAATTCTTTTGATTATTTGGATCGCTTCGTCTTTTTCGTCCGAACATTTAACGACGGTAAGTTTTTCCCCTTCTTCGTTTTCCGTCCACAATGTTTTGGGAATTTGGGTTTTGTTATTCTTTATCACCGAATCGGCGGCTTTCAAAATCATTTGAGTAGAACGGTAATTTTGTTCGAGACGGAAAGTCTGCGCTTTCGGAAAATCTTTTTCGAAATTGAGCATATTGCTCAAATCGGCTCCGCGCCAGCCGTAAATGCTCTGCGCGTCGTCGCCCACTACGCAAATTTTGTGTCTTGTTGTTGTAAGCATTTTAAGAATTTCATACTGCGCTTTATTTGTGTCTTGAAACTCGTCAACAAGAATGTACTTAAACTGCTTGCGGTATTTTTGAAGTATCTTCAAATTATTGCTGAAAAGTTCAATCGGTTTCAGCAGAAGATCGTCAAAATCCATCGCGTTATTTTCGATAAGACGCTTATTGTATTCGGCGTAAATCTGTCCGATCTTTCTTTCGAAAGCCGATTTCGCAATGTTATCCGCATAATCTTCGGGCGAAATCATGTGATTTTTAAAATTGCTGATTTTATGATGAACTTTCGCCGGCGTCATTCCGTCGAGTTGAATATCGAGCGCGTTCATCACATTGTTAACAAGCGAAACGGAATCTTCTTTATCGTAAATCGAATAATTAGTGCGATAATTCAACGTTTCGGCTTCCGTTCTTAAAATTCTTGCAAAGGTGGAATGGAAAGTTCCCATCCATATTTTTTTCGCTTTCGCGCCGACAATCTTCTGAACGCGTTCCTTCATTTCGTTTGCGGCTTTATTCGTAAAAGTTAACGACAATATCGATTCCGGCTCGTAACCTTCGTTTAATAGATAAGCAATTTTCACCGTTAAGACTCTTGTTTTTCCGGAACCGGCGCCGGCAACAATCATGTGAGCGCTTTTATTATATTCTACCGCTTTAAGTTGGGATTCATTGAGGGAATTAAGTAATTTTTTCATGAGACTCCAAATTTTTGAACTGCAAATTTAAGAAAATGAAATCAGGAATCAAAGAATATTATTCAAATTGCGCGCGGCTTTTCACTTTAAAAAGTTCGTTCAACAATTTTAAGAGCGCTTTCTCTATTCCTTCAATTCAAATTTCATTTCATTATATTTATTGGTTAAATAAAATTAATATGATAAATAATGATGATCGCTTTGAACATATAATAGAATGATTGTTAAATGTAGAGATATCTCAATCGCGAAAAGCGCGCTCCTTCGAAATGACAAAACAACAAATTGTTATGTGGAAAACGCTTTTTGTCAGAGGTTTTCTGAAAACTTTATAATATTACAAGTTAAATCTTTCCCGATAAATAACACCCCGACAAAAAGCATCGGGATAAATCGGGACAAGTAGTTTTTTATGTAAAGAAATTTTGAAGATTAATTTAAGAATGAATGAATGGATGATGGACTGAATGAAAAATTCAAATC
>JAADIR010000226.1 GCA_013151245.1 Chlorobiota bacterium | reverse complement strand
GTGAATTGTTTTTGCTTGCGAGCGTTTTTCGTCTCACGTTTTCCGTCTCTCGTTTCGCCTCATACAATCATTAATGTATTTTCGCTCGTAAAAACTAAACGAAATTTACCGGTTTCCAAACGCTAAATAATTTTTGTTTTCTTTCATAGATTCTCATAACTTTAGCCTAATAATTTTAAACTTCTTTGAATAATGCAAATTGAGGAGAAAATCCATTCGAATCGTATAAACGAAACGGTGCGCTAAATGCGCGTGTTTTATTGTTAAATCAGAGTTACGAACCTCTCTCCGTAACGAACGTAAAAAAAGCGATTATTCTCATCATTCTTCGCAAAGCTGAATTGGTTGCCGACAGAGAAAATAAAAAACTTCACAGTGTAAATGCCGAGTTCAAATGGCCTACCGTTATTCGTCTCAAAAGTTATATTCACGTTCCATATAAAAACATCATTCTCACAAGAAAAAATATTTTAAAACGAGACGGACATAAATGCGCATATTGCGGAAGAGGGGATTTGCCTTTAACAATCGATCATATTATCCCGAAGTCGCGCGGCGGGGAAGACAGTTGGGAAAACATGGTCGCTTCATGCCTTCAATGCAACAACAAAAAAGGTAATCGCACTCCGGAAGAAGCTAATTTGAAACTGCTAGTAACGCCTTTCGAGCCGAATCATATTTCATTTATTAGAAATTGTTTCGGTAGAATCGATCATTCATGGGAACCGTTTTTATTTCATTGATTTGAAAGGCGCAACGGTATTATGTAAAAATTACAAGTAACAGCTACCGTTTGATCGCCGGATTAGAGGGTTCCGACAAGCGTTAAAGCAAAATAGAAGGATGCTCCCAATGCAATAATACCGAAAAAAATAAAAATAATTTTCATCACTTTCATGAATGTTTCGCCTCTCATCGAATAAGCTTCGGTGTCGGATTCGTAATCTCCTATGCGAATATCCCAATCTTTAAAATCACGTAAGTCAAATGGGGGTTTGCTTTTAAGAGGAAAGATTTTTGCCTTGGAATCTTTTATGTATTTGATATTCTTATTTTCATCCAATTTTAAGTTAGTATTTCCGATTTTATTCATATTTAATTTTCTTTTTTTTTTTCAATTCGCTCAAAATAAATAATTAATACCAAATTTCTAAAAGCTAAAATGTTTTTTGTTCCATTAATAAAATACAAATTGTGTGCCGAAATAAAAAAACATATTTGCTGAGTAAGATAGCTTACAAAGCGTTAAATATTTGTGACGAAGCGCAAAATTTGAGGCGAAAAATTTTTATATTGAGATTCAAATTATGAGAAAGAAAATGGAAAAGAAAAAGATTGTCGTTGTCGGCGGAAACGCCGCCGGACCAGCCGCCGCCGCTAAGGCAAAAAGAGTTAATCCCGACGCTGAAGTTACAATGTTTGAAGCGGGAAGTTTTATTTCGACCGGTTCATGCGAACTTCCTTATGTATTAAGCGGTCATATTGATAATTATAAAAACATAGTTTTTTTTACGGACGCGAGCTTTTTTAAAATAAAAGGCGTTAAAGTTTATTCCCGCCATTTTGTTGAAGATATCGACAGAAGAGGGAAGAATGTTATCGTTAGAAATTTGGAGACGGACGAGATTAAATCATTTGACTACGATTCTTTAATTCTTACTACAGGAACAAAAAAAGTTGATATACCGGGAATTTCCACTTTGCATGAGAATGTTTTCAATTTGAAAACGGTAGGAGATTATTTACAAATAAAAGAATATATTGAAAAGAATGCCGTTCAAAGCGTTTTAATTGTCGGAGCAAGTTTTATCGGGCTGGAAGCGGCGGAGTCTTTCTTAGAATTGAAAAAGAAAGCGACGTTAATTGATATTGCGGATCTTCCGATGCCCGCAGCCGACGAAGAAATTCAAACATTAATAGCTGAAACTCTCGACAAAAATAACATCGAATTTATCGGCGGAAAAAGAGACGTTGAATATATTTCGGAAGATAATAGAATAACAAAAGTAAAGATTGACGGAAGAGTTTTACAATTCGATCTCATTCTGGTTTCCGTAGGTTTCAAACCGAATCTTGATCTGGCTGAAAAAATCGGATTGGAAAAGGGAATTACCGGCTCATTAAAAGTGAATAAAAAACAACAAACGTCCGATCCGAATATTTTTGCCGCGGGGGATAATTCGGAAGTAGTTAATTTTATCACAAATCGTCCCGATTATATTCCGCTTGCTCCCTTTGCGCAAAAGAACGGACATATAGCCGGAGCAAACGCTGCCGGAGCAAACGAATTTTCAGTTCCCGCCGTTAAAAATGCCGCCGTAAAAATTTTGGACAACGCTCTGGTAACAGTTGGATTATCGGAAAAAGAGGCTAAAAAGAATAATTTCAATTATTTCACAGTTTCAAAGATTGGATTTTCATTAATTAAAGTAATGCCGGAAAGTCAGAAAATATTCGGTAAAATAATTGTAGAAAAAGAGACTAAAAGAATATTGGGAGCATCTTTTTACGGAGCAAAAGAAGCCGCGGGATACGGCGATTTAATCGCTTCTTTAATTATTCAGAAATCGGACGCTCGGATTTTATCAAAGATCAGCTACAATTATACGCCGCCAATTTCACCGTTTATTAATTTACTATCTATGCTGGGCAGAAAAATCGAGGAAATTTTATGAAGAATTTGACGATTGTAGAGAACTCGCTAATTAAAAGAGACGTCACAATTTTAAGAGATGAAACGACGAAAGAATATCAGTTCCGACTTGGTCTCAGAAGAATTGCGTACGCGCTTGTAAATAAAATAAGCGAAGATTTTGAACTTGAAAAGATTGAAGTAATAACGCCGTTAGAAACAACTTACGGCTATCGCTTAAAGCAGCAAATAGTATTGGTTCCCGTGCTGAGAGCCGGACTAAGTTTGGTAAATTCATTCATCGAAATGATTCCTGAAGCAAAAGTAGGGCATATCGGACTTCAGCGCGACGAAAAAACGCTTAAACCGGTTGACTATTATTACAAAACTCCGCGCGATCTTGACGTTTCGAAAGTAATTATTTTGGATCCGATGCTTGCCACCGGCGGAAGCGCTTCCGCCGCGTGCTCCTTTTTGAAAGAAAGGGGAGCAAACGATATTACTCTTGCTTGCCTCATTTCCGCTCCCGAAGGAGTTATTAAAATGGAAAACGAGCATCCCGACGTAAAAATTTTTACAGCCGCTTTGGATAGAGAATTGGATGAAAACGGATTTATAACGCCCGGATTGGGCGACGCCGGAGATAGAACTTTTGGCACGTTATAACTTTTTCTTTTTCTTTCTTTGCAGCGGTTTAATCTTTTCGCAAAACTTTCCCGACAAAAATGTCGATTCGCTTCTTGTCGCCGGAATCGATAACATTGTTGAAGAGAACTATTCGGAAGCTGAAAATATTTTTTTCCGGCTTAAAAAAGATTACCCGCGGCTTCCGCTAGGCTCGTTATATCTTGCAGCCGCTGAAATAGCCCGTTCAGCCGATTTTTTTGAGGAAATGAATTCCGAAAAGATTGAAAAATATTTTGAACAATCGGAATCGGTCGCCGACAGTTTGTATGACGACGATGATGAAAATATTTGGAATATTTATTTTAAAGGATTGCTTGCCGGATACCGCGCATATTACTTTGCGTTGCAGGGCGATTATTACGGCGCTTTTATGCATGGTTATGATTCCTATTCCTTTTTTACAAAGTGTCTCGAACAAGATACTCTTTTCTATGAAGCTTACATCGCAATAGGAAGTTTTGAATATTGGATGAGCGCAAAAACCGAGTTTTTCAGTTGGATTCCGTTTTACGACGATAATCGTCAAAACGGAATTTCGTTGCTGGAAACCGCTTGGAAAAAAGCTCCTTATAACGCCCATCTCGCCGCATATTCTTTGATTTGGATTTATATAAATGAAAAAGATTATTCGAATGCGGTAAAACTGGCTGAAGAAGAATTGAAAAAATATCCTTCAACCAGATTTTTCAAATGGGGGCTTGCAAATGCATATCAATATCTCGACAAAACAAAATCAATTGAAGTTCTTATGCAAATTTACAAATCTTACCAAACTACAGGCGGAAACATTATTACTCAAAAAATTGTTATAAAGCATAAAATAGCGATGCTGGAAAATAATTTAGGAAACTATGAGACAGCGTTAAAGTTGTGCGATGAAATTCTCAATAGTTGCGGTAAGGTTGAGATTGAAAACAGAGAAACTGAAGATAGATGTTCGCGTGTGAAAGAATTAAAGCATTCTATTTTAAATAAAATAAAATAAAAAATAATTGCATATTGCACTTTAAATTTTCCCGATTGTCAGAAGAAAAATAAACATGCCGTTAACGGAAGCAAAAAAAGAAGAATTGCTCGAATCGCTCGTTGAAAAATGCAGAAATAATCTTCCGCAGGTCAACGAGGAAATGATTCGAAAGAGTTTCCGCCTTAGTTACGAGGCGCATAAAAACGACGTGCGCGCTTCCGGCGAACCCTATTTCCTTCATCCGTACGAAGTCGCTTCCATTGTTGTAGAAGAAATTCCGCTCGACGATATTTCAGTTTCCAGCGCGCTGCTTCACGATATTGTGGAAGATACGGAAATAAGTCTTGGTTTTATTGAAAAAGAATTCGGTAAAGAAGTGGCGGACATTGTAAACGGCGTAACAAAAATCGGAGGCGTTTTCAAAGGTCACGAAATTTCTCAAGCGGAAAATTACCGTAAACTTCTCCTTTCGATGATTAAAGACGTACGCGTAATTTTGGTGAAGTTCGCCGACCGGCTGCATAACATGAGAACCTTGAATTTTGTTCCGCCCGATAAGCAGAGAAGAATAGCGAAAGAAACTCTTGAAATATACGCTCCTTTTGCCAACCGTTTCGGGCTTGGGCGCGTTAAGTGGGAACTTGAGGATTTATCATTTAAATATCTAAACAAAGAAGCTTATATTGAAATTGCCCGCAAGCTCAACGATAAAAGAAAAGAAAGGGAAGCGTATCTTAAAAAATTCACAAAACCGATTATCGAGAAACTGAAAGAACACGGGCTGAAATTTGAACTCAGCAGCCGTCCGAAACATCTTTATTCCATTTACAGAAAAATGATTCAGCAAAATCTTACCTTCGATAAAATATACGATCTACTTGCAATCAGAATTATCTTGGAAGAGGACGACCCGAATCAGTGTTATTACGTTCTCGGAATTATTAATCAGCTTTACACTCCCATTCCGGATAGATTTAAAGATTACATTTCAATTCCCAAAAAGAATAATTATCAGTCGATTCACAACACTGTTATTTCTCCCGAAGGTCGAAGAGTCGAGATCCAAATACGAACGCGAAAAATGCACGAAATAGGGGAGCGCGGAGTTGCGGCGCATTGGAAATATAAAGAGAACATTTCTTCGTCGGATAACGATTTGGAAGAATGGGTAAACTGGATCCGGGACGTTTTTGAAAACGCTTCAAAATACGAAGCGACAAAGGAAATTTTGGCGAGTTTCAGCCTTAATCTTTATCAAAAAGAGATATTCGTCTTCACTCCGCGCGGCGATTTAATGAGACTTCCGATAAATTCAACTCCGGTCGATTTTGCGTTTGAAATTCACAGCAACGTCGGTCATCATTGCATCGGGGCAAAAGTTGACGGGAAGATTGTTCCGCTCGACAGCAAACTTACAAGCGGCGATCAGGTTGAAATTATTACCTCAAAAAACCAGCATCCCAATAAAAGCTGGCTTCAGTTTGTAGGAACGCATAAAGCGAAATCGGCGATACGAAGATATCTTAACCGCGAAGAAGATAAACTGATTGCCGCGGGAAAGGAATTTTGGGAAAAGAAACTTAAAAAATATAAAATGACTTTTAACTCGGACGAGCTGAACCGTCTTGTTAATAAATTGAAATACGAAAATCACAGTCAGTTTTATAAAGCGATTGCTCAAGACGAAATAAATGTCGATAAAATTTTAACAGCCGATGTTGACGAAGGGAAAGAAGAACCGAAAGAAATTGATTTTGAGAATTTTGCCGAAGTCGCCCGTTCAGACGCCGGCGGCGTGATTGTGGAAGGGGAGCACAAAGGAATTCCTTATTCTTTTGCAAAATGCTGCAACCCGATTCCCGGCGATCCGATTATCGGTTACATTACAATCGGCGAAGGAATAAAAATTCATAAGAAGATATGTAAGAATCTCATCAACATGATTGAAAATAATGAAGAGCGGTTGGTAAACGTAAATTGGCCGAAGAAAAGAGGCTCCCATTTTGTCGCCGGAATATCAATCCGCGGCGAAGATAAACCGGGAATATTAAACGATCTCACCAATTCGATTACTTCTTTTAACAACACGAATATTAAATCCGTGAATATTTCAACAAACGATTCTCTTTTCTACGGGACGATAATGGTTTACGTTGAAGACCTAACGCATCTAAATCGTCTAATTGAAAGATTGCGTAAACAGCCGAACGTTTTCTCGGCGGTAAGATTTGAAAGTTCCGGCGTTAACCGATGAACGACAAAGAACAAAAAAGAATTCTTGCAATAGATTTCGGAGAGAAACGTATTGGAATTGCCGTAAGCGATCCGCTTAGAATGTTTGCAATTCCCATCGTTACTTTAAGCAACGACAAAAGTTTTTTTCGTGAATTGAGGAAATTATTTGAGCGGTATTCCGTTGAAAAAATTCTTCTCGGCTATCCGCTAAAAGAGAATAATGAAAAATCATCGGTCGCCGGAAAGGTTGAAAAGTTCCAAAAGAAACTCTCGGTTGAATTCAAAGATATTCCTATTGAATACGTTGACGAAAGATATTCTTCGCAGATAGCCGTGCAGCATATAATTGCCGGAGTAAAATCGAAAAAGAAAAGGCGGGACAAAAGTTTAATTGATAAGAACGCGGCGGCGGTAATTTTAGAGGATTATTTAAGAACGGAAAATTGACGCCGATAGACGGAATGCGAAAAAAAAATCATTTTATCTCCGCAAGTTCCGGCTCCGGAGGGAGCAGGAAAATCAGTCGATTTTGGAGCAAATTCTTAAGATTTCATTGTTTTAATTTGAATGATAATAATTACTAAATATCAAGCAATAAAATAAAATAAATAAAAATTGACATTTTTCATTTTATAATTTATTTTGACAAAGAATAATACAAAATTATGGGAGCATACAATATGACACTTGACGCACTCGGAATGGTAGAAACCAGAGGATTGGTCGGTTCGATTGAAGCGGCCGACGCAATGGTAAAAGCCGCAAAAGTTGAATTGTTGGGAAAAGAAACAATTGGCGGCGGCTATGTAACTGTTATGGTAAGAGGAGACGTTGGCGCCGTAAAAGCGGCAACCGACGCCGGAGCGGCGGCGGCGCAAAGAGTAGGCGAACTGGTTTCGGTTCACGTAATTCCGCGCCCTCATTCCGATGTTGAAATTATTCTTCCGAAAAGAAAATAAAATCCAATGCTGTTAGCGCTTGGCTTAATAGAGACCCGCGGATTAATCGGAGCAATTGAAGCGGCGGACGCAATGCTTAAAGCTTCCAACGTAAAGCTGGTAGGAAAAGAGAAAAGCACAGCCGCATTAATAACGATAAAAATAGTCGGCGAAGTTGCCGCGGTAAGATCGGCGGTTGACGCGGGAGCGGCCGCTGCGCAGAAAGTGGGAGAACTTCTTTCAACCCATGTAATTCCGCGCCCTTCGGAAGAGATTGAATCTTTGATTTATCGTAACGATCAAGTAATTGCGGGAAAAGGTTCCGGAGGAAGACGCGGCGGCGGAAGAAGGAAAAAAGAACGCGAAAATTTACCGTCTCTTTTCGATAAATCGGAAATCGAAGAAAAACCGGAACGGACGTCGGAGAATCCTTCGGAAACAATTGAAGTGAACGAAGACGATTTCAGCGAAGAATTCAGAGATACTGAAATGGACGTTTCCGAGGAAGAATATTCGGAAGACGACGTTTCGGAGCGGACTGAAAAAGTCGAAGAAGTTTTTTCGGAAGATCAAACGGCTGAAGATGAAATCTCGCAAAAAGAAGACGCTAGTGAAAGTAAATCAAAGTTCGCATTTAAAATGGAAGAACTTGAAATCTTAAACGTTCACCAGCTCAGAAGAAAAGCTAGGGCAATTGAAGATTTCCCGATTAAAGGAAGAGATATTTCGAAAGCTAACAGAGGACTGCTTCTCGACTATTTCAAATCTCTTCTCTAACGCGAAAAAGCGTTAAACTTTTAAAACTCCGTATGATACGGAGTTTTTTTTTAGGGGAGAATTCTCTGATAAATTAATTGACGGAATTTTAGTTTAAGTCGTTAAAAAATGTTTTAATGAGTAAAAGAGTAATCACAATATCGCTTGTAGTAATGTTTTCAATAATTCTTTGGATTTTTGTTTCCCTTTCCAGAGATTATTTTACAAACGTAAAAGCCGCAATTCAGATCGTCGATATTCCGGAAGGATATACCGTAGGTTATGTTTCAAACGAAGACTTGGTGATTTCCCTTAAAGGGCAAGGCTGGCTGCTTGCCCCGATAGTTTTTGGAAAGGATCAAACTTTTAATCTTTCCGCGTCGAACCAAACCGGCGCGATTTCCGTGAGTTTGCGCGATAATTTAAATTTGAATAATTGGTTGAAATCGGACGTTCAAATTGTGGGTTTTAATCCCGACCATATTGGAATGGAAATAGAAAAAATTGCGCAAAAAGTCGTTACTGTCGTGCCGGTCGTCAATCTTCAGTTTCAGAAAGGTTTTGATATTACCTCCGATATCCTTTTGGTTCCGGATACGGTTAGAATTTTCGGACCTAAATCTTTTGTCGAAAATATTGATTCCGTTTATACTGAGGCTACAACCATTTCGGATCTGCACGACAATTTCACGGGATATTTGCAGTTGAAACCGCTGAAAGGAATTTCATTTGCGCACAAGATGGTGAAAATTTCGTTTAAGGTTCAGAAAATTGTTGAAAGAGAGTTCTTAAACGTAGTAGTTTCGACCTTAGACGTTCCGCCGAGGCAGGAGATTATTTTGATTCCGAGCAAAATAAAAGTAATACTAAAAGGCGGCATCGATATTCTCACAAGCATGAATTCTTCCGATATTTCGGCTTCAATTACTTTTAAGCAAGCTGTGGAAGATACGGTTGGCGCGCTTTTTCCGAAAATAATCCTTCCTGAAAAAACCAGACTGCTTAAAGTTGAACCTGAAAAATTAAATTATAAAATAAAACGCTATTGATATGTTTATCACTTTTGAAGGATTGGATTTTTCCGGCAAGTCAACTCAAATTTTTCTTCTTCGCGAACGTCTCGAAAAAGCCGGGCATAAAGTTGTCGTAATTCGGGAGCCGGGCGGAACTCCGATATCGGAAAAGGTTCGCAATATTTTATTAGATAAAAAAAATCAAGAAATGGTTTTTGAAACCGAACTGCTTTTGTTTTCCGCCAGCAGAGCGCAGCTTGTCAGGGAAGTGATTCTTCCGCATCTAAAAAAAAATCATTTTGTTCTTTCCGATAGATTTCATGATTCGTCCGTCGCTTATCAAGGATTTGGAAGAGGAGTTGATATCGAGACGCTTATGGAGATTCAGCGTTTTGCAATTGGAGACGCCGTCCCGGATTTAACGTTCTTCATTGATATTCCTTTGGAAATGATTGAAAGCCGCAAAATAAAGCACAACGCGGAACTCGATAGAATTGAATTGATGAAAAGCGATTTTTATATAAAAGTGCGCGAAGGTTATCTCTTTCTTGCCGAAAAGGAGAAGCGATTCAGAGTTATTGACGGAACAAAATCGAAAGAAGAAGTGCATAAAGAAATTATGAAATATATTGAAATGTTTGAAAGCGGGAAGGAAAAATAATTGAATGGATGAATGCTTGATTGGATACGTACTAAGTCATTTCAACCGAAGCTCCGTAAACTTCGCGAAATAATCAACTAATGAAACGGCGGAAGAATCTTCCATGCCGTATGCTTTGCCGGCAGACCGGTTTGGAATGACGTTCGGATATTTCAGTCAATTATTTACATATTCTTTATTAATTCTTTTCAATTAGTTTTAAATCTAAAATTGGAATCATAAAGTATGAAAAGAAAATCTCTAATAATTGTTTTACTGTTTTCATTTGTTTTTTTAACGGCGTTTGTAAAAGGGGATTCGGATAAATATTTCGAAATTGCGAAAAGCATTGATATTTTCGGAAGAATTTTTAAGGAAATCAACAGGAACTACGTCGATGAAATTGACGTTCAGGAATTTATGCTTGCGGGTATAAAGGGAATGCTTTCGTCGCTCGATCCATATACGGTTTATCTCGATAAAAATCTGCAGAAAGATTTTGATATTATCACAAAAGGAAAATACGGCGGCATCGGCGCAACCGTCGGAATCCAAAACGGAAAAGTAACCGTAGTCGATTTGATTGAAGGATATTCCGCGCAGCGTCAGGGAATTAGAATTGGCGACGTGATTGTAAAAATCGATAGTTACAAAGTTTCAAAAAACAACTTCAGCGAACTCGGTTCCTATCTTAAAAAGAAACCTGGCGTTCAAATAAAAGTAACGGTTGAACGGGAAGGTTTCAGCGAACCGATTACGTTCGATTTAGTCGCCGAAGAGGTGGAGATTAAAAACGTTCCTTATTACGGCTTCGTTCCAAAAGACGGAAATAACGCGTACATCAAACTTAGCGGCTTTTCCCGTTCGGCGGGCGAGGAAGTGAAAAACGCGCTGCTTGCTATGGAAAAGGAGCGGGACGTAAAATCAATTGTGCTGGATTTGCGCGGAAATCCCGGCGGCTTGCTCGACGCCGCTATTGACGTAAGCGATAAGTTTTTAAAACGCGGAGAGATTATCGTAGGAGTTAACGGCAGAGACGTTAGAAAAAATGCAATCTATAAATCGGTTGAAAAACCGGTCGCCGGTTCAAGAGCGTTGGCGGCGCTGATTGACGGAGGCTCGGCGTCCGCTTCGGAAATTGTAGCCGGCGCGCTGCAGGATAACGACAGAGCGGTAATTGTAGGTAAAAATTCATTCGGAAAAGGTCTTGTTCAAACCGTCGTCCCTTTGTCTTTCAACACATCTTTGAAGTTGACTACGGCAAAATATTTTACGCCCAGCGGCAGAAGCATTCAAAAAATTGATTACTCGAAAGACAATAAAGTTTTTCTTCAAAAAAAGAACGACGTTAAAATGAAATATAAAACGTTGAACGGACGTCCGGTTTTTCCTTCGGGCGGAATTATGCCGGATACGATTGTCGCTTCAATTTCGGAAGCGAACATAATAAAACAGCTTCTTACAAAGGGAATGTTTTTCAAATTCGCTACGTTCTATTTCAATACCCATCCCGAAATGTCGTTGGAAAATATTGACGACGCGAGTCTGTTTGAAAAATTTAAAAAATATTTAAAGGAACATCAGTTTGATTATACTTCCGATTCGGAAAGACTTCTCAAGCGGTTAAACAAATCTCTTAAATCGGAAGGGCTTGCCGGAAAACTTGAACAAGACGTTCAAGCGCTTCTTGATAAAATAAAGGAAGAAAAAAGCATTGCCGTTGAGGCGCATAAAAGCGAAATAACTTCGGAAATCAAAAAGGAGTTTGCCGCAAGAATTTTCGGCAGAGCCGGAAGAATTGAAGAATCTTTGAAAACCGACAAACAATTTGAAACGGCTCTCGGTATAATTTCTAATAAAGCTTTTTACGATAAAATATTGAATACGGGAAAATAAAATTTTTATTCTAATCTATTTTATAATCGGCATTATTGCCGGAACGCTTTCTACTACGCTCGGCATAGGCGGCGGATTGATTTTCATTCCTTCGCTGCTTTTTGTTTTGCCCCATCAATTGCCCGGAGAAACAACTATTTACTTTATTGCGGTCGCCACTTCTTTGTTTGCCGCGGTTTTTTCATCCGGCGGAGCTTTTGTAAATCATTTAAGGGCGAAAAATATTGATTTGCGAAAAGCTCTCTTTTTTCTTTCGGGGAGTTTGGCTGCCGCAATTTTTTTGCCGCAGTTTATGAACGGCGTTGACTCGACAATTCCTAAATTTATTCTGCTGCTTGTGTTAATCGTATCGGCGGTAAAACTCCTTTTTGAAAAACAAAACGTAGAACGAAAAGCTCTGTTTAAGAATGATTATTTTCTTCCGGCAATTGGACTGTTTGTGGGAGCCATTGCCGTTTCAACCGGCATCGGAGGCGGAGTTATTGTTGTTCCCGTGCTTCTTTTTCTTTACGGGATGAAAATAAATAAAGCAATCGGAACGTCGGTGATGGTCGTTATGACGACGCTGATAGCTATTTCAATTTCCTACGCTCTTTCGTCGGAAGGACACGGAACAGGCTCAATCGGATATCTGAATTTGCACGCGGGAATTCCTTTGGGCGTCGGCGCCGTTGTCGGTTCGCGCGTCGGTAAGTTATTAATGAACAAATTGTCCGCGTCTGTTATTAAAAAGATATTTTCACTATTTTTACTTATCGCTATCATAAAAATAATATTATCCTTATGAGAGAACTGAAAATAATTTATTATAAAGATCCCGCGTTCGAAAAATGTCCGGAATGCGGAGAAATTAAATTGCATCGTTCCCGTTCCCGAAATGTTTTTGAAAAATTCTTCAAGAGATTTACTTTTTTTAAGATATATCGCTGCAAAGGCTGCGGATGGCGCGGTTATAGGTCCACGCTGACGATAACCGTCGAATCTTTTAAAGATATTCTTGTATATGTTATCCTTCTTGCAATTACCGCCGTTTTTGTTCTCTTCGTAATTAAAAAATTTCTTCATTGATTGCGCTGAAACTTTATTATTTTATCCGATGTAAAACACAATTGAATTTTGATTGAATGAAAATAAATTGAAGGAGGAATTTATGTCCGAAACCACAACCAAAACAAGCAAGTTTAAATTCAAAGCTGAAATTAACCAGCTCTTGGATATTTTGGTACATTCTCTTTATACGAACAGAGAAATATTTTTACGCGAACTAATTTCAAACGCTTCCGACGCGCTCGATAAACTTCGCTTTGAATCGAACAGGGGAACGGAAATAATTGATAACGATTTGCCGCTTGAAATTACTATTGGATACGACGAAAAGAAAAAGCTTCTCACCGTTGCCGATACGGGCGTTGGAATGACGCGCGACGAAATAATCAAGAATATCGGAACAATTGCAAAATCCGGCTCGGCTGATTTCCTTAAGCAATTAAGCGAGCATAAGGACGACGCGAATAATATTATCGGCAAATTCGGCGTCGGATTTTATTCGGTTTTTATGGTTGCCGAAAAGGTCGTTATCAAATCCCGTTCGTTCAAACCGGACGCCGAACCGATTGAATGGATTTCGGACGGGGCGGGAAGTTTCCAAGTGAAAACTATCGATGAAAATTTTAAAAGAGGAACTTTAATCGAAATTCATCTGAAAGAAGACGCAAAAGAATTTGCCGAAAAATTCAGATTGGAACAGATTGTAAATCAACATTCAAAATTCATTTCTTTCCCCATTAAAATTGACGGCGAACAGATAAACAAAACAACCGCGCTTTGGCGGGAACCGAAATCGAATATCAAAAAGGAAGATTACGTTGATTTCTATAAATCGATTTCGTACGACAGCGAAGAGCCGCTTTTAACAATCCACGTTTCGGTTGACGCTCCTATTCAGTTCAGCAGTTTGATGTTTATCCCCAAAAAGAATTTTGACGTCTTCGGCTGGAACCGCGACGATTACGGGTTGGACCTTTACGTGCGACGCGTTCTTATTCAGCATAAGAACAAAGACTTGCTGCCGGAATATTTAAGCTTTGTTAAAGGCATTGTCGATTCGGAAGATTTGCCGCTTAACATTTCCCGCGAAACTTTGCAGGAAGACGTTATCTTCCACAAGATAAGCGAAAGCGTAACCAAGCAGGTTCTTTCGCATCTTGAAAAACTTGCTAAAAACGAACCGGAAAAATACGCCGAGTTTTGGAAAGAACACGGAAAGATTTTCAAAATGGGTTACGCCGATTACGCCAACAAAGATAAATATATGGAACTGCTCCGTTTCAATTCGTCGTTTAACGAAGACGAAAAGGAAATTACTTCGCTTGCCGAATACGTTGAGCGTATGAAGAAAGACCAAAAAGAAATTTACTACATCGTCGGCGCGAGCAGAGAAGCAATTAACATCGATCCGCATCTCGAAATATTCAAGGCTAAAGGCGTTGAGGTTCTTTATCTTTACGAACCGGCGGACGAGTTTGTGATTACGTCCGTT
This sequence comes from Chlorobiota bacterium, assembly GCA_013151245.1. Taxonomy (GTDB): domain Bacteria; phylum Bacteroidota; class Ignavibacteria; order Ignavibacteriales; family Melioribacteraceae; genus JAADIR01. The sequence continues at coordinate 4,623 of JAADIR010000226.1, read as the reverse complement.
TTGAAATATAAAGATTACGATTTCAAATCGGTTGATCAAGCCGATTTGGATAAGCTGAAAAAATTGGAAGACCTTGAAGAAGAAAAAGATGAAAAGGAAAAACTTTCAAGCGACGACGAACTCCATTTCTCCAGTCTGATTTCGCGTATGAAGGAAATCCTCGGCGACCGCGTTACCGAAGTGAAAGTTTCCGAGCGTTTGAAAGAAAGCCCCGCGATTTTAATAAATCCCGAAGACGGAATGTCGGCGTCAATGCAGAAAATTCTTCAAGTGATGAATAAAGATACCTCGCTTCCTAAACGCTCAATGGAAATCAACAAGGACAGCAAACTGATCAGAAACCTTTTGAAAGTTTTCAAAGCCGATAACAAAGACCCTTACATCGAAAGCGTTACGGAACAGCTTTACGAATCCGCGCTTCTGCTCGAAGGATATTTAACCGACCCGCACAAACTTGTAAATCAGATAAACAAACTTCTTGAAGATTCGAGCGATTGGTACACGAATCTGAAGAAAATGGAGTAATCATAAATATTAGGCGGATTCATCATCCGCCTTTTTTTATTCCCGAAAAAAATTTTGAAGAAGGAGAATTCAAAGTATGAGATTAAACGTAAAATTCAGAAGCAGAAACGGAATTCCTTTTTCAATAGAACGCTTGAGCGGAACTCAGTTTAGGTGCGGCGTTTGCGGTAAAATATTTTTTAACAGAACCGATTTGGAAAAACATCTCAAAAACGAATCTTACGCAAAAAAAACTAAACCGGCTTTTCCCGAACTCAATGAAAATATTTCCGTCGGCGTTTTGTACTCTCAAGATAACCGCGATAGGACAAATTCAAAATATTCGCGTCTGCATAACGGCGATGAAAATTTCGTAATTGACGATAAGTAAGAAAAATAATTGTTCGATTAAAAGAGGCAGCAAAAATATTGACGCTAAAAAATAATTTAAGTTCAAATCATAAAAGAGTTCTTTCAACTACGGCGAAAATTGTTCATCAGGAGCTGGAGGAAATAAAGCGAATTTTATCGGCTGAAAAGAGCGACTCGAAAATATTCAAGTTGGAGAAGTCTTATAGTAAAGAAGAAAAAAATAAATTATTAGCGATTATTGAAACGTTGCAAAAAATGGATTTGGAGATGTTTCAAAATTTTAATTTGGAAGGAGAGAAACTTACCGAGTCGCAAATATTATCTTCAAAAGCAACATATTTGTGGACTGCGCTTTCCGATTCGCGAGCCGAAAAATTAAAATCATTCGGAACGTTAGACGACGAAACCGGCGCAGAGATTGACGGTTATCTCGAAAAAATGCTTTTGGAAATTGAAAAGATGCTGAAAGTCTAATTTTCAATTGCCGAAGGAATTCTCGGTAATTCTTTTTTTATTTCCGCTCCTCATTCCAACCGCAAGTTCCAATTCTTCCTTTGATTCGTAATCTCGGAGATAATAGAACCGCGCTTTGTTGCGGTTTTTTACTAACCACGCCAGCGAAATTTTAATCCGCTCCAAATCGTCTTCGTTCACCCCGCGAAAGACGTTAATTGTTCCGTCGTAGTAGTCGCTTAACGCCTGCTCGAAAATATCTTTTTCCTCCGGAAGAAAATCTTTGATAAAAACTTTTCCTTCAATCAAAAGAAGAAAGTCTTTTTTATATCCTTCCGAAATTTCAATCAGCGCGTTGGCGGAGTTTATCGGTTCGGCGAGAATTGACGAACGGTTGAGTTGATTCAATATTAAGTTTACAACGTCTCGTATTTCCGCGGCTTGCTCGTATTTTCGGTTTTCGGAGAACTTTTTCATTTTGTTCAGAAGTCTATTGACCGCTTGCTGATTTTCGCCGGAAAGAAATTCATAAGTTTTTTCAAGTTCGTCTTTGTATCGGTCGTCGGTTTTCTTATAGAGGCAGGGCGCGGCGCAGCGTTCGATTTCGGCAAGGTAACATTTTTTTCCTTTGGCAAATTCTTTGTCCGTGCATTCTCGAAGCAGATACGTTCTGTCCACAATTTCAATCAATCTTTTCGCGGTTTCGCGGTTGCCGTACGGTCCGAAATAATCGTTTCCGTCAAATTGAAGATTTTGCGTTGAAAGAAGATTAGGCGCTTTATGCTTTAACTTAATTTTGATAAAATAAGTCTGAGTATATTTTTTTAACTGCGAATTCAACGGAGGATTTACCTGTTTAATCAAAGCAGCTTCGGTCAGCAACGCCGTAAGTTCGCTGTTAGTTGTTTTGAAAGAGACGCGAGACGCTTGACGCGTGATTTTCTTCGCCTTTTTTCCCGCCGTGTTTGTGAAATAATTTCCAATCCTTTTCTTCAAAGATTTGGCTTTGCCAATATAAATAACGTCGCCTTTCCTGTTTTTGAAAAGGTAAATCCCCGGCGCGTCGGGGAATTTTACAACGTCGTCCGCGAGAGTTTTTTTTATCATTTTAAACGAAGAACCGGACGGTTTCCCTTGAAACTTCAATACTTCGTCGATTGTTTCAAGTCCGTGGTCTTCCCGCAGTTCATTGAGAAAACGGATCAGCAATTTAGCCGTTACCGTCGCGTCGCCGAGAGCGCGGTGAACGTTTTTGTTGCGAAGTCTGAAATGATTTGTTAGCGCGCCCAAAGACTTGCTGGGAAGAGAAGGATAAAGTTTTCGCGCCAATTTGAGCGTGCACAAAGTTTCGTTAGGCGGCGTCTGCATTTCGGCTAAGCTAAGTTCGTGCTGAAGAAATTTATAATCGAACGGAAGGTTGTGCGCAACAATAATATTATCGCCGATAAATTTGAGAATGTCGTCCGCCGCGTCTTCAAAATAAGGCGCGCCGGTTACGTCGTAATCGGTTATTCCGGTTAATTCGGTGATGAAGAAAGGAATTGACGTTCCCGGATTAATAAACGTTTTGAACGCGCCGGCGATTTTCAAATTTTTCACTTTCACAATTCCTACTTCAATCACGCGCGAACTTTTTGTTGAAGTTCCCGTCGTTTCAAAATCGAGAACGGCGAATTCCGCTTTGTTTATCGGAGTATTTTTCAAATCAATTTCGGTCATCTCAATTTCAAATATAGTTTTTTTTCGCTTCAAAAATCAAAAATCTCCGATTTATCGGAAATTTATGATTTTATTTTTCAGTCATTCGCGCGTAGGCTTGCCTACCGGAATGCAGGCGGTAGTCATTTTTTTATCGTCTCTAACGCAACAAACGTGGATTCCCGCTTTGCAATCGCGCGGGGTAAAACGGAGCGTAAACCCGCGGTTACAATTCATTCATTCAGACATTCATACATTCGTCAAAATTAATTCGTTTTATACATTTACCGTTGTTTTTAAATTTGCGCATAATAATGCTGACGCCTGAATTCGTATTTCGAAATGGAAGGCATATTGGTTATATTCGACATTCAAAAATTAAGAGATAAAATGACAATAACAATTTTGTTCGTCGGCGACGTAATAGGCAAACCCGGATTGGAGATGGTTCAAACTTGGCTGCCGGGTCTTGAAAAAAAATATAAAGCCGATATGATAATTATAAACGCAGAAAACGCCGCCGACGGAAAAGGCTGCACCGAAAAGGAAGGGAAGATGCTTTTCAACCTCGGCGCCTCGGTTTTAACCGGCGGCAATCATACTTGGGACAGACCGCAGTCGCAGGAATATTTACGCAGCGAACCTCGTTCTCTGCGTCCGCAGAATTATCCGAAAGGGACTTACGGTCGCGGTTTTCACATCGCCGAAACGCCTAAAGGGAAAGTGGGAGTTCTGAATCTGCAGGGACGCGCTTTTATGGCGCAGATTGATTGTCCTTTCAGAACCGCCGAGTGGGTTTTAAATAAAATTAAAAACGAAACGAACGTTGTGTTTATTGACTTTCACGCGGAAGCGACCGCCGAGAAACTTGCCTTTGCAAAATATTTCGACGGCAAGATAAGCGTTTTTGCGGGAACGCACACGCATATACAGACTGCGGACGAGAGAATTCTGCCCGGCGGAACCGCTTATATCACGGACGTAGGAATGACAGGCCCGTACGAATCGGTAATCGGGATGAAAACCGAAGCGGCGATTAACCGCTTTCTTTACGCAACTCCGCAAAAATATCAGACCGCGTTCGACGACGTGCATCTTTCCGCCGTCGTTGCAAAGGTTGACGCCGAGACCGGAAAAGCCGTTTCAATTGAACGAATCTTCTTTCCGGAATTTGAAAAAGGAGAATAGCTCCCGATGATCAAAAATCCGCTTCCGAGAATCGACAAAGACGAGGAACTGCGCGGAGCGCTGCGGAAATATTGCAGAATCAAAGAAGGGGAAATTTGGCGCGATCCGGAAGGTAAACATTCCGTCGGCTGCTTTGATTGCGTTGACGAAAAGAAAGTTTCGGAACTTATCGGAAATGAAAAACCGACTCTCGCAGTTCACGATCCTCCATACAATTTAGTGGCTTTTGAAAAACGCCGCGCGCAGGAATTTGCCGGATGGGCGCAAAAGTGGATTGATATTTCCTACGGTATTCTCGCCGAAAACTCCGCCCTTTACGTTTGGCTTGGCGCCGACCAAAACAATCACTTTGAACCTTTTGCCGAATTTGTTTTGATGATGAAAAATACCGGTTTCGATTCACGCAGT
>JAADIR010000089.1 GCA_013151245.1 Chlorobiota bacterium | reverse complement strand
GGGAATGAAGTAACTATCAAAAAACCCGGTGAAATATCGGAAGACCCGAAAAACACAATAGAACTAAATCAAACGGATTTTCACAATCATACTCATTCTCATAATCATCAAGCACATCATCACGAACACGGGCACAATCATTCACACGGTAAAATAATAAAGGTAGAAACAGATATTTTAAATAAAAATAATTTAAAAGCGGAAAGGAATCGCGGATTCTTTGAAGCTAAAAATATTTTTACACTTAACCTTGTAAGTTCCCCGGGTTCCGGGAAAACAACTCTGTTGGAAAAAACACTACATAAGTTAAAAGATGAAATATTATTTTATGTTATTGAAGGGGATCAGCAGACGATGAATGATGCCGAAAGAATAAATAATGTCGGCGTTCCTGTAGTTCAGGTTAATACAGGTAACGGATGCCATCTTGATAGCGAGATGGTAAATGATGCCGTTAAAAAATTATCGCCGTCGGATAATTCCGTTTTGTTTATCGAAAATGTCGGCAACCTTGTTTGTCCGAGTTTATTTGATTTGGGCGAATCCGTTCGAGTTGTAATAATAAGCGTTACCGAAGGCGATGACAAACCGATAAAATATCCGACAATGTTTGAATCGTCGGATGTTTGTATTATCAACAAAATCGATCTGCTTCCTTATGTTGATTTTGATATTAAAAAAGCAAAAGATTACGCACTTAGAGTTAATCATCATTTGAAAATTTTTGAACTTTCAGCTCGAACCGAAGAAGGATTGGAAAACTGGTTTAACTGGATCAATGATAATCGAAAGCATGTTTGATAACTCGAAAATTTCAAAAATTAAAAGAGAACGAATTCGTATTTCCGGCATTGTTCAGGGAGTTGGGTTTAGACCGTTTGTTTACAACTTGGCAAATAATCTGAATCTGAAAGGATTTGTTACTAACACGAGAGAGGGGGTTTTAATTGAAGCCGAAGGGGAAAAGCTTGCAGCTTTTGTTAATTTGCTGCAGAAAGAAGCGCCGCCGCTTTCCGAAATTGAAGAAATAAAAAAAGAAGATATCCCTTCGCTTAATTCAACAACGTTCGAAATTATTAAATCGGAAAAATCAATTGGCAACAAAACGCTGATTTCTCCGGATGTTTCCATCTGCAGCGATTGTATAAAAGAATTGTTTGATGAAAATAATCGTCGTTTTTTATATCCCTTTATTAACTGCACAAATTGCGGTCCGCGTTTTACGATTATTGAAAACATCCCTTACGACCGACCGCTTACTACAATGAAAAAATTTAAACTGTGTGAACCGTGCAGAAAAGAATATGAAAATCCGGAAGACCGGAGATTTCACGCACAGCCTAATGCTTGTCCCGATTGCGGTCCTTCGGTTTGGATTGAATATAAAAATGAAATAGTTGACGGCAGCAAGAATGTTTTTGAGTTTGCGGCAAAAAAGATTCTCGCGGGAGAAATCGGCGCAGTTAAAGGATTGGGCGGTTTTCATTTATGCTGTTTGGCTTCTGATATAAACGCCGTTAAAAAATTGCGAAAAAGAAAGCATCGTCCGTCTAAACCTTTTGCGGTGATGGTTCCGGATATAGAAACCGCTGAAGTTATTGCCTTTGTTGATGATGCGGAGAGACGGATACTTTCTTCAAAAGAACGACCGATAATGCTGCTTAAAAAGAAAAAACAATTACCCGAAATAATTGCTCCGGGCAACAAAAGAATTGGAGTGATGCTTCCGTACACGCCGCTTCATTACATTCTTTTCTATTTCTTAAAAAAAGTTTTGCATAAAGGAAGCGTACCGGTATTGATAATGACAAGTGCCAATATCAGTGAAGAACCGATTTGTATTACTCATGAAGACGCCAAAGAGAGGCTAAACGGTATCACGGATTTTTATTTATTTCATAATAGGGATATTCTAATCCGCTCCGATGATTCGGTCGGAATAATAATTAATGAAAAATTCAGAATGATTCGCAGAAGCCGCGGTTATGTTCCCAAAAGAATTAAACTACTGTACAGCACGCCGACAATACTCGCTGTCGGTGCGGAATTGAAAAACACAATTTGTATTACTAAAGAAAAAAACGCTTTTGTCAGTCAGCATATCGGAGATGTTTCCAATCTTCGTTCATACAATTTTTTTGAAGAGACAATTAAGCATATGCAGCAAATAATGGATTGCAAAGCGAAAACCGTAGTATGCGATTTTCACCCGGATTATCTTTCCACACGATGGGCGATTAATTCCGGTCTTCCGGTAATAAAAGTTCAGCATCATCATGCACATCTCGCATCGTGTATGGCTGAATATGGCTTGGACGAAAATGTAATCGGTTTGATATTGGACGGAACAGGGTTCGGTTATGATTCAACAATTTGGGGCGGTGAAATTCTATTCGGTAATTACACTCAAATAGAAAGATTATTCCATTTGCAGAAAATGCCTTTGCCCGGCGGCGATGCAGCCGTTAAAGAACCGTGGCGTACCGCTGCCGGCTTTCTTTATTCGTGTGTGCCGGATTATTCGGTTCCCGAACATTTGAAAGAATATCCTTATGAAAACATTCATCAAATGATTGATAAAAAAATCAACACACCGTACACGAGCAGTGCAGGAAGATTATTTGATGCTGTTGCGGCAATTGCCGGAGGTCCTCAAAAAAATAATTTCGAAGCGGAGGCTGCTATTCATTTGATGCACGCTGCAGCAAACATAAACATCGCAGAAAAATATGATTATTCTTTAGCGAAAAAAGAAAATCACGAAATTAAATTGGATTCAATAATCGCAGGCATTTACAATGATATTACTCGAAAAGTAGATTATCAAATTATTGCGGCAAAATTTCATAATACTTTAATTTCGTTATTTTGTAATGCGGTGGAAGTTGCCGCAGAAATAAAACAAGTGAAAAAAGTTGTATTGAGCGGCGGTGTTTTTCAAAACGAAATTTTACTATCCGGAATTGAAAATGAATTAACGTGTAAAGGATTTGAAGTTTTTACTCAAGTTAAAATCCCATCGAATGACGGTGGAATATCTTTGGGGCAAGCTGCAGTTGCGTCAAAATTAATTTCGAAAAATCAGCAGGAAGTTTTGTTCATTAATTAGGGAGATAATTATGTGCTTAGCCATACCGGGAAAAGTAATAGAAATAATAGAAGAAAACGGATTGAAAATGGGGAAGATAGATTATGCCGGATCTATCAGCAGGGCTTGTGTTGAATATTGCGGAGAAGTTGAAGTCGGCAAATACGTAATTGTTCACGCAGGAATGGCACTATCCGTTCTGGACGAGGAAGAAGCGGCGAAAAGTATAGCGATTCACCAAAGCTTAGCGGAAGAAGCCGCAAAAGACGGGAAAGATATTTTTGATAATCCGCTTCCGGACAAAAATGAGAAAAAGTCATGAAATATTTGGATGAATTTAGAGACGCAAAACTTGCCCGTTATTACATAGACCAAATCAATAAAATAGCAACACAAAATTGGGTGATAATGGAGATATGCGGCGGGCAGACTCATTCAATTATTCAGCATGGAATAGATCAAGTACTTCCGTCTAATATTGAAATGGTGCATGGACCCGGCTGTCCGGTATGCGTAACACCATTGGAAACGCTTGACCGTGCAATTAAAATCGCAAAAAAAGATAATGTAATATTCACTTCATTTGGCGATATGCTGCGGGTTCCGGGAAGCAATTCGGATTTATTAAAAGCGAAAAGCGAGGGAGCCGACGTTCG
>JAADIR010000210.1 GCA_013151245.1 Chlorobiota bacterium | reverse complement strand
TGCCGACGAATCGGAAATAGGCGATGAAAAATTTTCATTTGACGTCGAGTTTATTCGCACGGAGGCGACCGACGAATTCAAGTTCAAGTTTATTGCGAAACATCAAGCTCTGAATCTTCCGGCGACTAAGGCTATTGTTTATCTCGAAAACGGCGAAGAAGTTAAGCTGCCGCTCGAAATTTATTACGGCAAACTCCAATTTCCGTTTGTTTTATACAATAAAGAAAAAGCGAAACGGTATTCGTCATACAAAACAAAAGAAAAAATATTTCAATCGACTTACGACTTTGTAATCGTTCCGATAAAATTAACCGGCGATTCGCTTACTTACGATTTGTTCTTGAATTATTCGAAATTGAATTTAGGCGACGGAATTTCGCGGTGGACGCCGATTAAAAAACGTATAACGATTGCAAGAGATTGGGCGTTTGCGGAAATAAAACTGCCGAAAGAAAACTGGAGCGCAAACTTCACGCGCGGCGGCGAACGCTACGATATTTACGGATTTTCGGACGTTGAAAGTTATATCGATGAAAGCGTTAGAATTAAATTCAAATTATTAAGGAGGGAGACACAATGAAAAAGAAATTGGTTTTGTTTGTTATGGTAGCGTTAACGATAAATATTTCCGCGCAAAAAATCGCAAACGGAAAAATTGAAATGACTTTCGACGGGAAGAAAATTTCCGCCGAAACGGAGACGGTTAAATTGCAGAAAGGGGACGACGTTCAAATATTTGTGGAAGCGAAAGACGCCGATAAAAAAGGCGGCGCGAACGTTACGCTCCGGTTTGCGCTGGACGGATTAAGACCGCAGACAATCGATCCGGATGAAGTTGCGCTAAATGTCGCGTATCGAAACGGCGGCGCGCGACGGACTTATTTTTCTTTGCTTGGAAATTATGCTTCCTATTCCGACAGCCAAAACCGTTTGGAGTATCACGGCGCACAGACGGATTTCAAAATAACCGACGTGGAATATAAAGACGGTGAAATAAAGATTGCCGGAACGTTCGAATGTTCCGCGCCGCTGAAAAAAGACGCCGTAAACGCTTCCGATAAAATTGAAATCAAAAAGGGAAGATTTGAAATTGTTTTTTAAACGGAGATGAAAATGAAACGATTGTTGATAGCGTGTTTGCTGTTTGCCGTAAGCGCGACGGCGCAGAATAATAAAGGAAGAATATCTCTTACCTTCAACGGCGAGAAAATAGATTTGCCGATTTCGACGATTATGATGCAGAAAAACAAACTGGTTCGCATAAGCGTGCGCGCGGAAAAAAACGACGAAGAAATTCAACAATTGATTGCGTTGGATTTAACGCTCGACAAATTGAGCCTTGAAAACGGCGACCCGATGAGGTCTCAAGGTTTTAAACTTAAAGTAAGCTCAAGGAAAAATCAAAAGAAAGGCGGACGGAATGTAAGTTCCGATAAAAGTTTTTTAATTTCTTTGGTTGATAAAGACGAGGCTCTACGGTTTTCGCTTTCCGAAGGCGGCGAAAAATTAACGTGGACAAATCTCAGAAGCGTTAAAATTAAAATGAATATTACCAAAATTGTTTTTCAAAATAGTTCGATTAAAATATCGGGCGAATTTTCCGCTTCTCTGCAATCCGGCTTCGATTCGTTCAAGGGGAAGGAAGTGGCAAAAATAGAAAACGGAAGATTTGAGATAGTTATTTAACTCGTTTGTATTATTTGCATTCCCAGAATATAGAACGCAGATGACGCAGATTGAACGGATGTTCGCGGATTATCAGTGATAATCATAATAAATCCGCGTCATCTGCGTTCCATTAACCATTTATGAATAAACCAAAACTTTATATCGGCACGGCGGGCTGGTCTTACAAAGATTGGATCGGCAGTTTTTATCCGTTTAAACAGTCGAAAGAATTCAATTGGTTGGAGTTTTACTCGCGATATTTTAACGCCGTGGAAGTGAACTCATCCTATTACGCGTATCTTTCGCCGCGGGTTGCCGAAAGTTGGTTGCGGCAAGTTGAAGAAGCGGACGATTTTCTTTTTACCGTAAAACTTCATCAGGATTTTACGCACAAACGAAAATACGGCAAAGAACAAATCGAAGCGGTGAAATATATTCTAGATTTGCTGAAGAAAGAAGAACGGGAAGAACGGCTCGGCGGCTTGCTGATGCAGTTTCCGTATTCGTTCGGGTTTAACGACGGCGCCGTAGATTATTTGCGCCGACTGATTGAAACGTTCGGTGAATACGATAAATTTGTGGAAGTGCGGCACAAATCGTGGAAGGGGAAAAAGGCAAAGACCGTAACGTTTTGCTCGATCGACCAGCCGGAAATAGGCGAATCCATTGGCTTTGAGCCGGTTACGGGAAACGGCGCGGCGTATATCCGGCTTCACGGACGCAATACCGAAGCGTGGAAAAAATCGCTAAATAATTTCGGGAAGAAACAGACTTACGAAGAACAGAACGCGCGGTATCAATATCTTTATTCGCCGGGCGAGATAATTGAAATTGCGGATAAGATAAAAGAGCTTTACGACGAAGTTAAAAAAATATTCGTAATTGCAAATAATCATCCGCGCGGAGACGCCGTTGCCAATGCGTTTGAACTGATGCATTATTTAAGCGACCGAAAGAAAATCAGAATGCCGGAAACGATAGTAAGCGCTTATACACAATTAAACGAATTTTTAACAAATTGATTTACGTATAAACATATGCGTAAAATTATTCATCTCGATCTCGACTCCTTCTTCGTTTCGGTTGAAAGGATACTCGATCCGTCGTTGAGAGGGAAGCCCGTTATTGTCGGCGCGAATCCCGCTTACGGAAGGGGAGTAGTGGCGGCGTGTTCATACGAAGCGCGTGAATACGGGCTTCATTCGGCAATGCCGATTAACCGCGCGTATCGGCTCTGTCCGCACGGCGTTTATCTTCACGGTCATCACGACGAATACGCCCGGTTCTCAAAAGCGGTAGAGCGGTTGCTCAAGAAATACGCGCCGCAAATGGAACAAGCGTCAATCGACGAGTTTTACATGGACTTCACCGGCACGGAGCGGATTTACGGCTCTCTGTTCCTTTTCGCGAAAAAATTACAAAGTGAGATTGAAGAAAAACTCTCCCTTCCGTGTTCAATAGGAATCGGCGGGAACAAAACAATCGCGAAAATCTGTTCCGAATACGCAAAGCCGGAAGGAATAACATGCGTTTATCCGGGAATGGAAAAAGATTTTCTTGCGCCGCTTCCCGTTGAAACTGTTCCCGGCGTAGGAAAAGTGATGCAGCGCGCGCTGAAAGATAAAGGTTTCAGAACTATTGGGGATATAGCGAACGCTCCGGAAGAATATTTTGGCGCGGCGTTCGGAAAGCACGGGCTTGCTCTGTGGCGAAAGGCGAACGGCGAGGGAAAAGAATATCTCAATCCGCCGCATAAAAGAAAAAGCATTTCGAAGGAAAAGACTTACGGCAAAGACGTTTCGAACAGAAAGGAGATTGAAGAAACTTTGTTCAAACTTACCGGCAAAGTCTGTCAAACGCTGCGCAACAAGAATCGCGTCGCGTCAACTATCGGCGTAAAACTCCGTTATTCCGATTTCGTTACTCTGACGCGGGAAAAAACAATAAAGCCGACCGACGACGATAAAACCGTTTTCGAAACCGCGCTGGAGCTTTTCCGAAAAGCCGATACGCGGAGAGTGAGCGTGAGACTTATCGGCGTGCGTCTGACTAACTTCGACGACTTTGCCGAGCAGGAAGAACTTTTCGAAACGGAAGAAACCATCCGCAAAAAAATGTTCCGCGCAATCAACAAAATACGAGACAAATTCGGTTATTCGGCAATTAACTTGGGCGGGTTTCCAAAACGGAACTGAATTTTATCCATGCAATCGCTAAATTAACCGCACTTAAAAAATCAGATTATAAAGAATGAAAATACTTCTCATAGATAATTACGATTCGTTCACTTACAATCTTTATCAATATTTGAAAAGATTTGAAAGCGACGTTTCCGTTTACAAAAACGACGAGTTGACAATAGAAGCAATCGAAAAACTTTCGCCGGATAAAATAGTGATTTCACCGGGACCGGGAACGCCGGACGATGCGGGAATATCCAAGGAAGTTGTTTTGCGATTCGGGAAAGTGAAGCCGATACTCGGCGTCTGTCTCGGACACCAAGTAATAGCGAACGCGTTCGGCGCGAAAATAATTAAATCGGAAACGCCGGCGCACGGGAAAGCGGTTAGAATAGATCACGACGGGAAAGGCGTTTATTCGTCTTTGCCGCAAAAGGTCAAAGCGGGATTGTATCATTCGTTGACTATAGACGAGAAAAGTTTGAGCGGCGATTTCATTATTTCAGCCCGTTCGGAACAAAATAAAATTATGGGAATTCGTCACAAGCGCTTCCCGCTTGAAGGAACGCAGTTTCATCCTGAATCGATATTAACCCAGCGCGGTTATGATATGATTGAAAATTGGATTTACGAACGATGAGAAAAATTCTCGAAATACTTGATTTTATTGGGGAAAACGAAAACACGGCGTTTTTCTATACTCCGAATATTTACGAAGACGCGCGTTCATATATTTTAAAAAATCCCGAAGTTGTTTTAGAAGCGTCAAGCAAGGAAGAAGTCGAACGCATTCTTGTTCAAGCCGATACTTATTCGGAAAAAGAAAATTTAATCGGCGTCGCTTTGATTCCTTATGAAACCGGATATTATTTTCAACCGAAAGAAATCAAAAGCAACATTGAGATAACCGGGAACGCTCCGAAGTTTATGTTTCTTTTCTACGATAAAAAGAACGTTGAAATATTTGAATTGGATGAATTGGATTTTGCCGGTGCGGAAAACTTGATGAATAAAGACGTAAAAAGGGATTACGCTCTGAACGTCGGTAAAGAAAAGTATATCGAAAATATCGAAAAGATTAAAAAGTATATCGAAAAAGGGGATTGTTATCAAGTTAATTATACGTCGAAGTTAAAATTCAATGTTAGTCGGGAAGAACTGGGCGCTTTCTTTTTAAAGGGGATTTTCAATCAATCGTCGCGTTACACTGCATTTATAAATGCAGGAGAAAATTATATAATGTCGTTTTCGCCGGAACTTTTTTTTGAAACCGATTACAAAACCGTAGCAAGCAAGCCGATGAAGGGGACGGTAAAACGCGGATCGTCAAACGCGGATGATAAAAGGGTAGCGGAAGAATTGCTGAATGACGAAAAAAATCTTGCCGAAAACGTGATGATTGTCGATTTGCTCCGTAACGACGTCGGAAAAATATCTGAGATTGATTCAGTGAAAGTTCCAAAATTATTTGAAGTTGAAAAATATGAAACTCTGTTTCAATTAACGTCAACGGTTGCGGGACGCTTGAAAGAAAAATCGTTGAGCGGAATAATTAAAAACCTTTTCCCTTGCGGTTCAATTACCGGCGCGCCAAAACTTCGAACAATGCAGATAATAAACGAACTTGAAACCGAACCGCGCGGAATATACACCGGAGCGATCGGATTGATTACGAATACGAAAGCGACGTTCAATATCGCGATCAGAACGCTCGTTGTTGATAGGAAAAACGGACGCGCCGAATTCGGATTGGGGAGCGGAATTGTTTGGGACAGCATTTCGGAAAATGAATACGAAGAAGTTTTACTGAAGGGGAATTTTATTTCAAAGCCGGTAAATTATTTTGAACTGTTGGAAACGCTTCTTTTGGAGAACGGAGAATATTTTCTGTTGAAAAACCATTTGGAACGGCTACGGAATTCTGCGGATTTTTTCCTATTCAAATATGACGAAAAGAAAATTATTTCCGAGTTGAGAAGGAAAGCAAATACTCTACCGAAGGATCGAAAATTCAAAGTTCGTTTAACGCTTGACAAATGGGGTAAAGTAATCATTACAACGGAAGAAATTAAAGAGAATTTAAACGATGTAAAAGTTCTTCTTCAAAAGCGGGAAACCCTTGCGGATAAAAGATATTACCGTTACAAA
>JAADIR010000158.1 GCA_013151245.1 Chlorobiota bacterium | reverse complement strand
CAGGGCGCTTGTGAGAAAATAATTTTAATTCCGACACATACCTTTTCTGTATGAAGATTATAAAGCTGTAATTATAATCAATCTCATATCGCAGCAAAGCTGCAAAAAAAGATTTAAGAACAAGGATTAACGATTTTTGATTTTAGAAGTTAAAAAAGATCTGAAATCAAAAACCTCCGATAAATCTGAGCTGGCTGTTAATCGACATTCAAAAAAATGTGCAAACTTTGCAAAAAAATAAATTTTAATTTCTTTACATATGGCAAAGCTGCTCCTTTGGAGAAAAACAATTTATCCCGATGTTTTTTATCGGGAAGAATTTAACTTGTAATACAATAAGACGTTCTCTGTTTTTCCCTTTATTCGAAAATTATAAATCAATTATCTTTATTATATTTCAGAAAGCGATAAACGTTTCTATTAAATCCCTTAAAAAGAATTTCGGATGAAGAAAAATAAATTTTGGCTGCCGATTATAATTTTGCTTACGCTTGTTTCCGGCTGTAAATATCTTAATTTCAAAACGGATGAAAATCCGCAGGTAAAAGTTTATTCAAGAGTTGACACCGTGTATATTACCTATTTTAAAGATTCCGTTGATTTCCCAAATCGCTACAAAATTTTCACGCCTCCCGTTCCTAAAAAAGCGTCTTTTGCGGGCGAACGGGTTCCGCTTGCAAACCGCGACGTTTACGAGCGTTTTGAAAGAGAGATTATTGTAAATACTTATTGGCATTCGGCTACGCTTCTTTACATCAAACGCGCCAAACGATGGCTCCCTGTAATCGAGCCGATATTGAAACGGAACGGGATCCCGGAGGATTTTAAATATATTTCAATAATCGAGAGCGGTTTGGATAATGTCACTTCTCCGGCAAAGGCGGTCGGATTCTGGCAGTTTCTAAAGGGAACGGGGAAAAAATACGGACTCGAAATAAACGAAGAAGTGGACGAAAGATACGACGTTGAAAAAGCCACCGAAGCGGCGTGTAAATATTTTTGGGACGCTTATTTAGAATTCGGCTCTTGGACTCTTGCGGCGGCTTCTTACAACATGGGAATTAACGGCGCGCGGAAGCAAGTAAAAAGGCAGAAGAGTAAAAATTATTACAACCTCGTTTTAAGCATTGAAACCGCGCGATATATTTTCCGCGCGTTGGCTTTGAAACAGATAATGAATAACCCTAAAAAATACGGTTTCGATATTTCCGAAGACGAACTATACCGACCTTACGAATTCAAGAAAATAATAATTCGAAAATCCGTTAAAGATTTTGCGGATTTTGCTAAAGCGCACGGAATAAATTACCGCATTTTGAAAATTTACAATCCCTGGCTGAGAACAAATTTTCTTAAAAACAGAAAACATAAAAGTTACGTTATTAAACTTCCCGCAAAAATCGATTCCACAGTTTTAACGAAGGAATAATATTTTTCTAAAATTATCCGTATCTTTTCCGATAATAAGAATCATATTCTGAAAATATAATGCGGATTTATTTGAATGCGCTGAAAAGCGTAAAAAAGCTCTGCCGGATTCATGAAAAAACATTCAGACGTTAAAAGAATAATTTCCGTATAATAATAAATTGCGACAAAGGATCGAATGATTTCAATCTCGGCAAAAAAGATAAAGGAGCTATGCTATTATGTTTACTAAAATTCCTTTAGGAACCGGATGTGAATAATGGCGCGCGGGATTGCCGCCGTCGATTTTCAATTCGTCAATATATTTATCCGGGATCGTTAAAAAATATCCTTTTCCCGGAGTCGTAATAATTTCCGAATTTGACTTTTTATATTTTGTCGGCGCTTTTAATTCATCGTCGTTAAAAAGAGTTCTTTTAAGTTCTGAAAATGAAGAGTTAACTATTTCGAGGAATGACGGAGAAATGTTGCCGACTTTTTGAACGGGAGTTGACGGCTGCGATTGGTTGCGGAGAACTGTTAGAGCGTAATTGCCGGATTCCGTTTGGTTTTTACTTTCGGAAATAATCTGCGCCGTTTCAGCGTCCGAAAAATTATGCGGGGAATTACTTTTTCCCTGCGAAGCGATTACGCCGGTCTTAAGAGCGGCTTCGGTTTGGAACTCCGCGCTCTTAATGAAATTGTAAACATTTGTTCCTTTATTGAAAATTACGTTCATTTATTTTCGGCGTTTTGTGAAAATTGATAATTATTAAAATAAAATAATAAAAAAAGAATATGAGTGCAAAAATATTAATTGTTGAAGACGATACGTTCAGCAGAAACCTACTTGTAAAATTACTTTCGAAGGAAGGCTTTACCATTACTACGGCAAAGGACGGCGTTGAAGCTCTTGAAAAATTGGAGCAAGATAGATTTCAAGCCGTGCTTACCGATTGGATGATGCCGAACCTCGACGGAATTGAGTTGATCCAGAAAATAAGAAATTTGGGACAGCCGGAAATATCAATATTAATGATAACTGCGCTTGCTTCCCGCGAAGCCAAAGAACGCGCTTTGGAAGTGGGCGCCGACGATTATATCGCGAAACCGATCGACAATAAAGACGTAATTAAACGGCTGAATAATTGTTTGAAAAGACAGAACATGGAAACCGCGCGCGCGTTCGACGATCCTTTTCCAGCCGTGCAGGGTCGCCCTCCTTTCTTCGGGATTGGAATTGCAGGAGGAACCGGAGCGCCAGCGGCGATAAGTAAAATTCTTTCCAGATTTAAATTAAAAGATTATGCCGCATTCTTTATTGTTTTCAACGGTCCTTCGTGGATGATCGATTCGTTTATCTACAAACTTCGTCAAGAAACGGATCTAAGAATATTGTTGGGAGAAGACGGATTACACATTACGCCGGGAGAAGTTTATGTTGCGCCGGAAGATATGCACATGGTTATAGACGCCAGGAGTCTTACGATAAAAATTAAAGACACGCCGCCGGAAAATTTTGTCCGCCCTTCCGCCGATCCTCTTTTTAAAAGCATGTCAAATATATTCGGCGAATTCGCCGTTGCGGTGGTTTTAACGGGAATGGGAAACGACGGCAGCATCGGTTCCGGGTATATTGCCGCCGCGGACGGATATGTGATAGCTCAGGAACCAAGCACGGCGGTCGCTCCGTCAATGCCGAAAACAATAATAGACTTGAGGATTGCCGCAATTATTGCAACTGTTGAGGATACCAGCAGAGTGATTTCGGAACACATTAGAAAAATTATGCACGGCAAGTAACCAAAGAACTATCAATTAAGTTTAAAATAAAAAAGCCCGACTTTTGAGATCGGGCTTTTTGTTTGCAAAAAAAAACAATTTACTTCAGTAAAAGAAGTTTCTTCATCGCCGTAAATTCGTTTACTTCCAATCTGTAAAAATAAACGCCGCTCGAAAGAGCGCTTGCGTCGAAGTTAACTTCGTATTTGCCCGCGTTTTGTCTTTCGTTTGCGAGCGTTGCAACTTCTTTGCCTAGAATGTCGTAAACTCGTAAACTAACTAATCCGTTTTCGGGAATTTCGTAAGAAATAATAGTTGTCGGGTTAAACGGATTCGGATAATTTTGACGAAGCGCGTATGCTTTAGGAGTCAAATCAACGGTAACGTTAACCAAGTCCGAATAAGAGAATGTTCCGTCAAAATCAATCTGTTTCAGTCTGTAAGAAACTTTCCCTTTAACAAAGCTTTCTTCAAGGTTATCGCTGAAAGAATAAGATTGAACGTCTGTCGTCGTTCCCTGTCCGGCAACAAATGCCAGAGCGGTCCATTCGCCTTCAATATTTCTTTGAACTTCAAAACCGGAGTTGTTTGTTTCGGTAGCCGTCGTCCATGTAAGGTTGATTGTTCGATCGTAAGAGTCGGCGGTAAACGAAGTAAACTCAACAGGGACAACGCTGGGCAG
>JAADIR010000218.1 GCA_013151245.1 Chlorobiota bacterium | reverse complement strand
GGATTTAAACTCTCTGAAATTGATTTGAAACTGCGCGGTCCGGGAGATATTTTCGGAACAAAACAAAGCGGCTTTCCCGAATTGAAATACGCCGATATTATTGAAGATAAAAATTTATTGATTAAGGCGAAAGAAGACGCGTTCAAAATAATTCGAGACGATCCAAAATTACAAAAAGAAGAACATCAAATAATAAAAGAAATGATTAAAACGACTTACGCGGATAAGATTTCATACACAAGAATTGCGTAAAAATTTTTATTCCTTTTCAAGTATTTTATCCATATCAATTTCCAACGTTTCTTCAGGAAATTCAATTATTCTTCCCAATTCATTTTTATTTTCATCGTAAAAGATAAACGTCGGAACTCTTTCTATATTCAATGAATCCGTTTCGTTTTTCATTCCTTTTTTTTCTCTGTCAACGCAGATTAAAGTAATTCGATCTTCGGGAAATTCAAGAGCGTCCAGAATTTTATAAAATTCGGGGACTAGCATCCTGCTGTCGGAACACCAAGTTCCCATAGCGATTGTAATATTAACGTTTTCGAGTTTTTCTTTTAACGTAGATTTATTTTCAATCATCGGCGTATAAATTTCATATTCTTCGTTGAACCACGGAGAAAAGCTCGTGTCCGCTTTCAAAATTTCGCGACTGCAAATTCCAACCAACATTTCATTTCCCTTCTTTTCATCAATTACTTTTTTAAATGTTTCCTGTGCAAAATAATTTACCGTCGTCAAAAACAGCGCGATTAAAAATAAATATTTCATTTTGGTTTTCCTCTATTCATAATTTGGAACTTTAATTTTTTTCAGATAATTATTAAATCTTTCTCTTCAAAGTCTTTTTCTTAATTCTTATCTCTTATTTCTTACGTCTCGCGTCTTACGTTTCCCGTTTCACGCAAAGAACGCTGAGATTCTTCGCAAAGTCCGCAAAGTCTCATTCTCTCATATTCTCAAAATCTGTCTTTTATCTCTTTTCCTTCCAGTGCGTAAACTCACAGATTGCCCGCTGCGCTAAGCCCGCCTTGTCGTCGGACAGGCAATCTGAGTTACAATTTGCCTCTCTTCCTTATCTCGCAAAGCTTCATCCTCCCATTTTCCATTGTCCATTATCCATTCTCAATTATTATTTCTAACGTCCAATCCCCAAAACAATTTTGTGCGGAGCGTATCGAAATAACCGAATGATTTTGAATGCACTAACTGGACGGATGATTCGCTTTTTTTTATATCCAAACAAACCGGCGGCTCAAAATCATAAACGCGCTGACCGTCGCAATTGACTTGAACGCTTTTATAAGGAGAATCGACTTCGACTTTAATTGTTTGTCTAGTTGAAATTACAAGCGGACGCATCGTAAGCGTGTGAGGCGAAAGCGGACTGATAGCAAACGCCGCCGCGTGCGGATCTATAATCGGTCCGCCAGCCGAAAGCGAATAACCGGTCGATCCTGTAGGCGTTGCGATAATCACTCCGTCGGCAGAAAATGAAGAGACATATTCATCGTCAATTGATATTCTTAAATCAATCATCTTGGGCCAACGCCCTTTGTCAATTACAATATCGTTCAGCGCAAATAAATTCTTTTCAATTCCGCTCGTGCAAGTAGCTTCGAGAGTCGTTCGCTGCTCAATAAAATATTCGCCTCTTTTTATTTCAAAGAGAAATTGTTCAATTCTATTTAACGCGAACTCGCTTAAAAAACCAAGCTTGCCGACGTTAACGCCGAAAAGCGGTCGATTGTAAAAACGAGATTCATAAGCGGTGTTAAGCATTGTTCCGTCGCCGCCGATAGAAAGAATCATATCGCTTTCTTTGTAAAGCTCATCGTTGGAAACAAATTCGTTTTCAAATAAAACGGTTTTATTTTCTTCGATAATTTCTTTCAGATTTTCGCTGATTAAAAATTCGAGCTTTGCCTTTTTCATATACTCGACAATTTCCGAGACAATTTCGACCATTCGCTCTTTGCTGATGTTCGGCATAATTCCAATAATCATTTTAACCCTGTAATAGTATTATCAATTTTTACCTCTAACAATTTCGAATATTTTTCGTAAAGAAACAATAAGACGCTTCATAAAGTTTCCGGTAATAAAGTTAAGAAAGGATCAATTTAATTTTTCATTCTTCATATCCATCGTTTAATTTATCATAACTGCAACTATCCCCTAAATATTATAAATTAAAGGTTTATTTTTAATTATTTGATGAATAACACTTTAAATACGGCAAAGAAAATTGCGCCCGATTTTATTTGGCGCGCGTTCCATTTCGCGAGCAGGCAAGGGATAAATTTTGCGGTAATGCTGATTTCCGTAAAGCTGCTTTCGCCGGAGGAATTCGGAATTTATTCCTATGTCGTCGCGTTTGCGTTTTTGTTTACGCTTATTTCCGATTTCGGAATTTCGAGAGCGGTAACAAAATTCGTCGCTCAATACAAACTGACCGACGAAGAGAAATTAAAATCCGTGTTCTTCAACTCGGCGATTATTATCGTATCGATTGTTACTTTTTTGATAATTGTTTTACTCTTCTTTTCCGACAGCATAGTTGGCGAAAAATATTCCGATTATCTCTGGCTTTTAATCCCTTTCTTTCTTTTCGTTCCCCTTACTTCTCTGTTCGACGGAATTTATATCGGTTTGAAGGAATTCAAAAAAATCGGAAAAATCGCCGTTGTCTCCGCTCTAATCGTTTTACCTTCGGCTTACTTTTTAATCAAAACCTATTCGTTAACCGGTTCGTTTTTGTCTTTGAATCTTTTTTATACTTTGTTTTTTATTTTAATAGCCGTTTCATACAAGCATTACAAATTTGAATTGAATAAAGAAATGATTTCCGAAATCGGAAAGTATTCTTTAATTGTGGGCGTTTCCGGCTTCGGGATGTTTTTATATACCAAGGCAAACACTATTATTCTCGGTAAATACGATTTCATCGTCGAAACGGGTTATTACGAATTTATCGACAAAGTTTTTGCGATGATTACAATTCCATTTATCATATTCGGACAGATTCTTTCTCCGAAATTAACCGAACTTGTTTCATTAAATAGAAGGAAAGAAGTTTTTCAATACTTCAAAAAAACATCGCTCCTTAGTTTAGGTTTGGCGGCAGTCGTAACTGCGGCTCTTTATTTTTTATTTCCGCTTATCGTGAGCGGGTTTCTCCCGAAGTATGACACGGAAAATTTCATGTCGATTTTTTATCTGATAATTTTTAACTTGCCGCTTCTGATTGTTTCCGCCGCAATGGCGCAGCCGTTTTTGGTCGCCACCGGCGAAGCTAAATATTCTCTGCTCACGATTCCTTTCGGGATTTTAAATATTTCTCTCGCTTTGATTTTCATCAATTTATACGGGTTTATCGGCGTAGTGATTGCGACTTTAATTTCTTCTATTGCGGGTAAATTGTTAACTTATTATTTAATCTTTTCGAAATTTAAAAACTGATTTTTATGCCTATTCAAGTTCAATCCGAACATTACGATTTCGATAAATACGTGAGCGTTCCGCGTTGGGATTCTTATTATTATCAGTTGAAATTAATTGACGAGATAAAGCCGCAATCCGTTCTTGAAATAGGTCCCGGCAGAAATATCATTAAAAATATAATTAAAAACGAAACGAAATATTTCAGTCTTGATATCGACCCTTCTTTGAAACCGGATATACTCGGAAATATTTTCGAAACTCCTATCAAAGGAAAATCGTTCGATGCGGTTTTGTGCTTTCAAGTGCTCGAGCATTTTCCTTACGATGATTTTTCCGGTCTGCTTAAAATTCTTTCGCAACTGACAAAGGATTATGTTTTGCTCGGCTTGCCTTATGCAAATCACGAATTTTCAATAAAAATTAAAGCGCCGGTTTTAGGCGAAAGAAAGCTTAGAATTCTGAT
>JAADIR010000255.1 GCA_013151245.1 Chlorobiota bacterium | reverse complement strand
CCAAAAAACGGGCTACGCCGCGAAAGGCTTCGTCCCGCTTACTGTTCTTGGGAAAATTTTTGAAGCCTTGCCTGCAGAGGCGTAGTCACGCGATAGAGGAATTGATTTGAGCTACATTCCGGCTTCGCCCAAAAATCGGGCTACGCCGCGAAAGGCTTCGTCCCGCTATCGCGGGACGAAGCCTTGTGGAGCTAAGCGGGATCGAACCGCTGACCTTCTGAATGCCATTCAGACGCTCTCCCAACTGAGCTATAGCCCCATCAGCAAATAGATTTGAATAATAAATTTACAATTCTTTCTTAATTTTGTCAATCGTTTTTGTCGCTATTATTTGTGAATCAATTATTATTTTTATAGTTTAAGAATCAAATCTTGGAACATTAAAAATGAAAAATATTATAAATTCGCTTTTTATTCTCATATTCGTATCGCTTTTATTTTTTGCAGTCTCTTGCGACAGCACGGCGCCTAACGACAATGAAATTCCCGCAAGCAACGTAAGCTACAGTCAGCATATTCAACCCGTGCTTAACGTTAAATGCGCTATCTCCGGCTGCCACGACGACGCCACGGCGTCGGGCGGTTATATAATGACTTCGTACACAAATGTTTTTAGAATTCCTCTCGTTATCCCGAACGAGCCAAATGCAAGTCACATTTATTTAGCCGTTACCGCGCAAGGCGGGCTTACGCCTATGCCGCCGATTTACGCTTCTGTTCCTCCAATGACGGATAAAGAAATTCAAGGATTGAAAACCTGGATTGAAGAAGGCGCAAAAAATAACTGATATTACTAGCGGAATTTATTTAATTGAATTTTTCGCTTCAAAAAACTTTTTCGCAGGAATACCGAGATATCAAAAGGTTGAGTTCCCGAAAGGTTATTATTATTACGCCGGAAGCGCGCAGCGTAATTTTTCTTCAAGAATATTGCGCCATGTAAAAAAAGCAAAAAAAGTTCACTGGCACATCGATCATATTACGACTCACGCCGATATCGAAATCAAAACAATATTTTTATTTCCGAACCGCGGACGAGCCGACGAATGCAGGCTTGCTCAAACGCTTGAAAAAGATTTTGGGCTAATTCACAAAGCAAAAGGATTCGGCAGCTCGGACTGCAATAGCTGTTATTCTCACTTTCTTTATTCGAAAAAGAATATTTCTTACAGCCATTTATTTTCTTTGTACCAGGATATTGTGCGTTTCAGTCCTTCTTCCAAAGAAATATTTTGACGGAAGTTCAATTCTTTTTTAGCGCGCGTTACGTCGCACGTCCACGCTTCTTGAACAAAATCTTTTGCCTTTTCAATATTGAACGTAGCCGGTTTGCCGCTGAACATCGCAAAGAACTGCGCGAAGACCGCAACCGTGAATACCAGAAAATGCGGAAGGCGGATAGTTAACGCTTTCTTTCCGAAAACTTTTGCAATCGCCTCGCCTATTTTGGGCCATTCATAAAATTCTTCCGAACTTATGAAATAGGTTCTCCCCTTTGATTCATTCGACATTCCGGCAAGATAAATTCCGTCAACCAAATCTTTCACGTGAATTAAACTTACAAGTTTTCTGTTGAACCCGACCAACGTCATCAATCCTTTTGAATAAGTTTTGAAGACGAGATAAATTTCCGTGTCCCGCTCTCCGTATATTGCCGGAGGGCGCACGATTGTTATCGGCAATTTATCCATATATTCTTTACATAATTTTTCCTGAGCAACTTTGCTTCTTCCGTAAGTTGTTATCGGATGCGGTTCCGTTTCTTCCGTACAAGGTTTATCGATAGTCGCCGGACCGCAAGCGGTTAAGCTGCTGATAACCGTTACTTTTTTGACGTTGGGATTAACTTCGACCAAAGCGTCCAAAAGGTTTCTTGTAGTTTCAACGTTACCGATAAAATATCCTTCCTCTTTTTTTGCTTTAACTACGCCGGCAACGTGAAAAAGGTAATCCGCATTTTTCAATACTTCTTTCAATGCTTCTTTATCGAACAAGCCTCCGTCAAAAATTTCAACCGGTTTATTTTCCAGCCATCTAAGATTGCTTGTCTTCCTCACAATGCAAATAACTTTATGTCCCTTCTCCAAAAGAAGATCAACAAGATGACTTCCCACAAATCCGCTTCCGCCGGTAACAACTGATATTATTTCATTATTCATTTCCTCTATCCTGCAATTGCTTTTATTATTATTTAACAATAACTTTGTATGTTTTAAAGAACTTTCAAAAATAGTAAATAATATCAAATAAATTTTATTCGGAGGAACATTGGATTTATTCAATAAGTGTTACGAATTTACTCGCGCCGATGAAGTAAAGGCATTAGGATTGTATCCGTATTTCAGAGCGATTGAAGAGAACGAAGGACCTGTAGTAAGCATTGAAGGCAGAAAAATTATTATGGCCGGCTCAAATAATTACTTGGGTTTAACCGGTCATCCGGAAGTTATTGAAGCCGCCGTGAAAGCCACGGAAAAATACGGCACCGGCTGTTCAGGCTCGCGTTACTTAACGGGAACGCTCGATCTTCATATTGAACTTGAAGAAAAGATGGCAAAGTTTTTCGGAAAGGAAGCGTGCCTTCTTTTCAGCACAGGCTATCAAACCGCGCAGGGAATTATCCCGACTCTTGTTCAGCGCGGCGAATATGTAGTTTCCGATAAAGACAATCATGCATGCATTGTTGCGGCAAACCTTATGGCGCGCGGAGCTACCGCGGATCTTTTGAGATACAAACATAATAATATGGACGATCTTGAAAGAGTTTTGAACAAAATACCGGACGAAACTCCTAAGCTAATAGTCAGCGACGGCGTTTTCAGCACCGGCGGCGAAATTGTCGAGCTTACGCGTTTAGTTGAACTTGCAAAAAAACACAACGCAAGAATGCTGATTGACGACGCCCATGCGGTTGGCGTAATCGGTAAAGGCGGACGCGGAACCGCCAGCGAATTTGATTTGGTTGACCAAGTCGATATGACAATGGGAACGTTCAGTAAAACTTTTGCTTCTCTCGGCGGATTTGTCGTCGGCGACTCAAAAGTTATTAATTATATCAAACATCATTCAGCCGCGCTTATTTTCAGCGCCTCCCCCACGCCGGCTTCCGTTGCCGCGGCAATGAAAGCTTTGGAAATTCTTGAAAGAGAACCCGAGAGAGTTAATAAATTGGTTGCAAACGCCGAAAAAATGAGAAAGGGTCTTTCCGAAGCCGGCTTTAACGTTATTGACGGAAGAACGGGAATTGTCCCCGTTATTGTTGGAAACGACGAGATTGCTTTTCAAATGTGGAAAATGCTTTATGATTCGGGAGTATTCGTTAACGTCTTTATTTCTCCCGGAGTTCCGCAAGGAAGACAAATGATGAGAACTAGTTATATGGCAACCCACGAAGACGAGCATTTAGATTATATAATTGATACATTTAAAAAAGTGGGTTCCGAATTAAATTTAATTTAAGGAAAAAAAATGAGCGAAATTAAAATCAGAAAGGTAGAGTCGAAAAAGGATCTAAATACTTTTTTGAAAATGGCATGGAAAATTTATGAAGGCGACCCCAATTGGGTTCCGCCGGTTTTATATGACAAAAAGAATATACTGAACAAGGAGAAAAATCCTTTCTTCAAACACGCCGATATGGATTTATTTATGGCTGAAAAAAACGGCGAAATTGTCGGACGAATAGCGGCGATAAGCAATTCGCTGCACAACGAAGTGCACAAAGACAACATCGGTTTCTTTGGATTTTTTGAATGCATGAATGATCAGGAAGCGGCAAACAAACTATTCGACGCGGCAAAAAGCTGGCTGAAAGAACGCGGTTTCGACGCAATGCGCGGTCCGGGCGGTCCGGCTAATCCTTCCGTTAACGACGAATACGCTCTTTTAATTGAAGGCTTCGACGATCCGCCGAGAATTATGATGACTTACAATCCGAAATATTATATGGATTTGCTAGATAATTACGGATTTGCAAAAGCAAAAGATCTTTACGCTTACAAAATTTCGAACGACAAAATTTTAAAGAGCGAAAAACTTATTCGAGTTGCCGACATTGCGCAAAGGCGCGCGAAAATGACAATCCGTCCGATTAAAATGAACAAATTCCATGAAGAGTTGGAAAAAGTCAAATACGTTTACAACAAAGCTTGGCAGCCGAATTGGGGTTTTGTTCCTTTTACGGACGAGGAAATTGAACACGCCGCGAAAGATCTGAAACCGCTCGTCGATCCCAATCTTGTTCTCTTTGCCGAAATCGACGGAAAGACAATCGGCTTTGCGCTTGTAATGCCGGATTACAACTTCATTTTCAAAAATATTGACGGAAAACTTTTCCCGTTTGGAATTCTCAAATTGTTTACGCAAAGAAAAAAGATTCCATGGGCAAGAATAATTATTCTCGGCATAATTCCCGAATACCAAAAAAGAGGTCTCGACGCTTCGATGTATATGGAAATTGTCAGACGAGCCGAAGCGAGAGGAATTTACTACGGCGAAGCAAGCTGGATTTTGGAAGACAACGAAATGATGAAACGCGGCGCAGCCGTAATGAACGGCGAACTTTATAAAAAATACCGTATTTACGAAATACCTATTTAATTAGTAAGTTTTTTAGTTATTATTAAGCCGGAGTTTACGCTTCGCTTCGACGTAATTTATTGTTGATTAGTTATGGGTTATGGGTGATGAGTTATGAGTTTTTTCATTTCTCGTTTTACGTTTTTTTCTCACCTCTTCCTTCTTACCTCTCACACAATATGGAATTATGAATTATGAATGTTGAATTATGAATGAAGAAATTCAGTCATTAATAGTCATTTGTCTTCGCTTCGCTTCGACGTAATTTGGGGATGAGTGATGAGTTTTCACGTTTACTTTTCGATGTAATTATTTGCGCGTGAGTTTTCCGTATTTTTTTAGTTCGCAGATTGCAAGCCCGCCTTGTCGTCGGACAGACAATCTACGCTGCAAAACCATTGTAACACAGATTGATTAGCGAGGAGTTTTTCCCGAGCGGTCAATCTGTGAGTTGGAGAATTGTTTAATCGTTTTGCACATCATTTGCAGGCGCAGATTGCGAGCAATCTACGCTACAACATTGTAATACGGATTGTCGCGTCGTCCGGCAGCTGCCACACTCTTCCCCGCAATGACGGGGGAATTTACATTTTTCGTCTCAACAATTTAACTTGCAAATTTCCGATTAATATTCTATCAACGAATGAATCTCATATCCCTTCAACAAATCTTTACCGTTTAAAAACGTCAAATCGATTACGAAAGAGATTTGAACGATTTTTCCGCCGAGTTTTTCCACCAAATTACAAGCCGCTTTCATCGTGCCGCCGGTGGCAAGCAAATCGTCGTGGAGCAAGATCTTGTCGCCCGGTTCGATTGCGTCTTTGTGAATTTCCATTTTGTCCGTTCCGTATTCCAATTCGTATTCTTCTTCTACTGTTTCAGCGGGAAGTTTACCCGGTTTTCTTATCGGCACAAAACCGGCGTTTAATTTAGACGCAAGCGCGCCGCCGAAGATAAATCCTCGCGATTCAATTCCAACGACTTTTGTTATCCCCTTGTCTTTACTTATGTTATAAAGATTATCTAAAGTTTCGTTAAATCCTTCCGGATTTTTCAATAACGTTGTGATATCTTTAAAAACAATTCCCTCAATCGGAAAATCTTTTACGTCGCGGATTAAATCTTTTAAGTCCATTTTTTGCTCCTTAAAATTGTCTTTTAATTTTTCTGTTTAAATATTTCTCAAACTCGCTTTTATTAAAATAGTTAATTACTTCCGATTTTTGAATTCCCCCTTTTTTCGCCAAATAAACTCCGTATTTTGTGTAATGGATATCCGAAACAGAATGAGCGTCGGGATTTATTGCAAATTTGCATCCTTTTTCCCGCGCGTAAAAGAAATTTCTCCAATCCAAATCCAATCTGTGCGGATTGCAGTTTATCTCGATAGCGACATTATTCTCGGAGCACGCGTCAATTACTTTTCGAATATTTAATTTGTAACTGTTACG
>JAADIR010000278.1 GCA_013151245.1 Chlorobiota bacterium | reverse complement strand
TATTATAAAGCTCTCACCCGTCAAACCGTTTTACGTTTTTCGTCTTCCGTCTCTTCGTCTTTCGTTTTTCGTCTTTCGTTTTTCGTCTTCCGTTTCTTCGTTTCCCGTCTCACGTTTCCACGTTTTAGACGCGGTACAATCACGGCCGAAAATTCCTCTTACCTCTCCCCTTTCTCCTCTTACGCGAAGTCAGTGCTTTCTAACCATCCTAAGCATCTTTATGTTAAGAATAAGAAATCTGAAAAACTGGATAAAAATATTTGTCCTCGAAAAGATTCTGATCTTCGTCGGAACCGGCGGAAAATAATTTTGTTCGTAAGGAGTTCTTATATTACCCATTTATTTGCCTCTTAATTTTATTCGGGAACAACTTTCCAAAACGGATTTGCTTTGCCTTTATAAATAAATGCGAAATGGAGGAGATGTTTAATCCAATGCCCCGCCAATCCTATTTCGCCGGAAGTATATTTCAAATCGCGACCATGTTCGGGAAAGCGTTCGTAATCGGGAACAATCGGATACATCGTCATTGAAACTGCGGTTCCGTTAAACGGATTAAATCCCGCCGAAGCGATGCAAGCCGCGCCCATTCTCGCCATCGACGCCGACCAATTCGGTTTGTCGGTTTTTCCTTTTATCATATCAACGATTCCTAAAGCCACAATTCTTCCCATAACGCCCGAAGGCATTCCCGTTCGCGGCGGCGTTGGGAATATCGGCGTTCCGTTCGGACTAAACATCGGTTTCGAAATTGTATGCGGCGGCGCAAAAGCGATACCGACGGCAAATATGTTTTTATAAGTCGAATTTTGATAAGTTTTGGGCCAGTCGTCCGCGCTCCATTCTTCGTACGGCTTCTTCGTGTAATCGGCGTCCACTTTCATAAATCCGTTCGGCGCGAAAAGTTCGCTTGTAATATCTTCGCCAGATTTATTGAACGCTTTCAAACCCACGCCTGAAAAGGGGGGAATCAACATTGAAAAATCTTTTTTCAACGTCCCTTCTTCGCCGGAAAGCGTTTCATAGGCTGCTTCTTTTTCGCCTACTTCCTTCACGTGCGCGCCGGTAACCCAGCGGATTCCTCTTTCGGTAAAAAGAGATTCCGTGAATATTCTGCTGTGCGTAATGTAACCGCCCTTTTTGATGTGGGAACCGCCTATTCCGAAATCGCCGAGACTCGATTCATTCGAAACATAAACGATGTTAGCTTTATCGCGCACCCCTTTTTTATTCAGCAAAAATTCAACGTTAAACAGATATTCGAAAGCCGCGCCTTGGCACGTGCATTGTCCGTGCCCCATTCCGATAAGAATATTCTTCTTCTCCCCTTTTTTCATTCTTTCAATCACTTCGTTTAATTGTCGCGAGGCTTCAGCCGCGTGCGGAGCAGTGCAAACCGAAACGCTGTTTTTTTCAGGTCCCAAACCCGGCGTGGCTTCAAATTTCAATTTCGGTCCGGTGGCGTTCATTAGATAATCATACTCAACTTTTTCGGTAACGCCGACTTTATCTTCCGAAGTATATTCAACCGACACAAACGGATTCGCGGTTTCGTCGTCCCCTTCGGGGTGAATACTCAGAGCTTTTGCCTGGATAAAATTTACTCCCAATTTTTTATAAACGGGAGCTAACGGAAACAGAACTTGTTCGGGCTTCATTTGCCCGACTCCCACCCAAATATTAGACGGGATCCAATTCCATTTGCCGTTAGGAGAGATCACAATCAATTCGTGACCCTTCAATTTTCCGGACGCGTGCAGAGCCGCGGTATGCCCGGCTATTCCCGCGCCGATTATTACTAATCTGCTCATATCAAACCTATATATTAAATAAAAAGATTTTCGGCAAAATGTTTTATGATATAAAAAGATTCCAAATCCTTTTTTAATTTAACAACCTTCGATAATTTATGCAAGAATTTTCTTGCTATGCTAAAACTTTTAGGTTTGATTCGGGGAAGGAGTATTATTTGTTGCGAATCCGATATCTGTTTTCAATTCCTTCGTTCCCCTGCAGTCCGCCGGTATGCAGAGCGATAATTACGTCCTCTTCGGAAAAATATTTTTCTTCGATTAACTTTCGGATTGCAAAGAACATCTTTCCGTTGTATATATAATCAAGTTGAATTGAATTAAGCCGCTTAAATTCCATTATGAATTCGATTAGCTCGTCCGTAACTTTAGCAAAGCCGCCCTGATGGAAATCGGTCTGCAGTTCCCAATTATCGTATCCGCCGCAGCCGCTTTCTTTCAATAGCTGAGAAATGATACCGGATAAATATTCTCCGTGTTTCAAAGCGGGAAATCCTACGGCTCTCGCCTTTCCTTTCAATCCGCAAACAACGCCCGCGAGAGTGCCGCCGGAACCGACAGCCGTGCAAACGCGAGTATATTCAACGTCAATCTCATCGACAAGTTCTGCAACTCCTTTCAGAGCGAACCTATTCGTTCCTCCTTCGGGAACTACGTAAGGAGCGCCGTATTTTTCAGCCAATTCATTTTGAAAATCGGGATTGTTTCTATCTCTGTAAATCTTTCTCGGAAGGTAATGGAGTTCCATTCCCATTTTTTCCGCCGCCGAAAGCGTTGGATTTAGCGGGTCGTATTCTTCGCCGCGGATAATTCCGATTGTCTTGATTCCGAAAAGTTTACCCGCCGCGGCGGTCGCGTGAATGTGGTTAGAATACGCTCCGCCGAATGTGAGAAGAGCGTTTTCTCCCAATCGAGAGGCTTCTATCAAGTTATATTTTAACTTTCGCCATTTATTGCCGGAGATTAACGGGTGAATCGCGTCGTCCCGTTTAATAAAAATTTTGGGATGGTTTTCTAAGCCGGGCAGTTTTACTTCTTGCAAAATTGAAGCGTCCAAAGCGCCGACGGCGTCAAACGTTTCCGCGGTCAGCAAACTCATTTGTATTTGACGTATTCTTTTTCTTCGGCGAGAAAGGAGCCTGACATTTCGTTTACTTTTTTCTTCAATTCAAACCGTTCGTCGTTTTTAAAATAAACGGAGCGGGCAAGTTCAATAAACTCTTCGTCAAATTCTTGGTCGGCTTCTTTGATTCTTATTTTATCTTCTATTTCCCAAAGCGCCGTGTTCACTTCAATAAGTTTTTTATAAACTTCGGTATTTTCGTCAATGCCGAGTTTTTTCATATCTTCCAAAAGCAAATCGTATTCTTTCTTAATGTTCACAAGCTTTTCGGGCGATTTTATTTTTTGGAGCTTGATAGAGAGTATTGAAACCTTATCGACAAGCTCGCCGTTTGAAACTTCTATTTTCATTTTTTCTCCGAAATAATTTTAATTAATAATCTATCGTTGTAAATAAAATAATCGAACAGTCAAATATAAAAATGTATTCGCAATTAATTGAAAAACAAAAACCCATTCAACATAATTAACAAATTCATTGAATGGGCTTAATAGGAGGGGAGAATCAATTCTATTCGTGCGCGCTTCCGAAATGTTTGATAAATTGAACTCTTTCGTAAAGCGCGGGATTTTTAACGTTATGATAGCTGAGTTTTCCGCGGAAGTCGTCGAGCTTTTCGTAACCTTTTGAATTCATCCAGGTTTGTAAATCGAATATCATTTTACCTACAACCGAAGGACCGTTTTTGTAAATAGTCGATGCAATCTGCACGGCGTTTGCTCCGGCAAGCAATTGTTTGATAAGCCCCGAACCGTCGTGAACGCCGGTTGAAGCTACTAAATCGCATTCTACTTTCTCAGCCATTATTGCGATCCATCGCAAAGGCATTGCGATATCTTGCGGATTGCTGAAAACGTAAGTCGGTATTATTTTTTCGGTTTCGATATCAAAATCGGGACTGAAAAATTTGTTAAACAGAACCAAACCTTTAATTCCCGTTTTCGAAAGTTTGTTAAGCGTTCCGGCAAGGTTTGAAAAATAATGGCTCACTTTCAACG
>JAADIR010000119.1:590-4535 GCA_013151245.1 Chlorobiota bacterium | reverse complement strand
GGAGCGATTATTTTTCTCTTTCTTCATTATATGAATATGATTTTAAAACTAAAAAATCCAAAGTTTTGATCCCGAGCGTTCGTTCAACCGTTGCATACATCCCGGGCGAAAATAAAATAATATTCGCAAAACTGAGCGACGATAATCCTAAATGGACAAACATACACGATCTTTACGTTTACGACGTTGACGAAGACGATGAAACAAGGCTTACCTTTGGGCTGCGCGCCAACAATCCTTCCGTTTCGCACGACGGGAAAAAAATCGTATTCCTTTTTCAAAAAGACGGAACGACAAACCTCGGCGAAGTTGATATTGACGGAAAGAATTTTAAGAAACTTACTTTTTTTGAAAACGGCGAACAGGTTTACAATCCCAAGTTTGCCAACGACGATTCGTTTATCTACTTTGATTATTCCTACGCCAACGGGCGCGACGTCGCTAAAGTTGATTCCGCCGGAGGGAAGATCGACTTTATTGTTCAAACCAAAGAAGACGAGAGAAACCCGACGTTTGATTCCGACGGCAATATGATTTACGCCTCCGACAAAACCGGAATTTTCAACCTTTACAAATTAAATTTTAAAACAAAAAAAACAACGCAGCTAACAAACGTTGCCGGCGGCGCGTTTATGCCCGACGTTGACAAGAACGGAAACATCCTTTACGCAGGTTATAAATCCACCGGCTATAAAATTTACGAAATCACTCCGGACGAACAAAAGAAAGTCGATCCTTCTAAAAAGTATATCCCGCTTGGGGATCCGCCGTTGGGCAAAGATAAACCGAACGGGGACTTGGCTAAATTCGATCTTAATCGTCTTAGAAATTACGACGACAATATTAACGATATTGCGAAAGTCGAAAAAAAGAAATATTCCGGCTTCTTTTCTCGGCTGACTTTTTTCCCTTTCATCCGTTACGATAACCACAATCCGCAAAACAACGGTATTGATAAAATCAAACCCGGATTGTACGTTACTTCGAGCGACGTTCTTGATCGTTACAACTTTTTTGCCGGCGCGGCGATCAACAGAAGGTGGGAACGCGATCTCTTCTTCATTTTTGAATATAAAAATAAACTTCCGCTTCTTTACGATATCGGTTTGAAACCGAATCTTTCGCTTGAAGTTTACAGCATCAGCAGAACAAACGATATGAGCGTTTATTTCGGAGTCGATTCAACTTACGCTCCGCCGCGTTACGATTATGAAGTGCCGGTTGAAGTTTCATTCGATCTGTTTGAATTTGATATCGCCGCGAAGCATCGTTTCTTCAGCAAGAAAGGAAATATTGAGGCGCGATTTACTTACAGCAATTATACCGCCGTGCTCGGCTCGTTTATGATTCCGAATACAAATACTTTATACCCTAAAACAAAAGACACTTATTTTATCGGGCGCGACGTTAGGGTTACTTACAAATACGAAAACAAAGCGCCGTCTCGGTATATGGATATCAATCCGGTCGGCAGAGAAGTTACGTTCAAGTATGATTACGAGTTTAACAAATTTAACGACAACGGCGACTATGTCGTTGAAGACGGAATTTTAAAACCGAACTACGGCGATTTTAATTTTCACAGATTGGAACTTCACTGGAAAGAATATCTTCCGACTTTTGAAAATCAAACTCTTTCTATGCAGCTGCGGCTGGCGACAATTCTCGGTCCGCCGGTTCCGAACTTTTTTGATTTTTATCTCGGCGGTTTGATAGGAATGAAAAGTTATCCGTTTTACGCCGTAAGCGGCAACGAATTAAGCTGGCTGAACTTGACGTATCGATTTCCGATTTTTACTAATATTGACTCGCGCGTCGGGCAGCTTTATATTGATAACATTTTCTTTTCCGTCTTCGGCGATATCGGAAACGCTTGGACGGGAAATACGATTCCTTCTTTCGATCAATTTAAAAAAGGCGCGGGCTTTGAAGTGAGAATTAAAATGAATTCTTTCTATCTTTTCCCTACGTCCCTCTTTTTCAGCGCGGCTTATTCGTTTGACGAATTCGACAGAATCGTTTACGGAAAGACGGTGCATTACGGAAAAGAATGGAGACTTTACGGCGGGTTATTATTTGACTTTGGATTTTAGAAATATATTGGGTGATTAAATGAAAAAACTTTTTTTAATATTTCTGTTTGCCGCTTCGGCGTTTTATGCGCAGGAAATAAGCGATAAATTATTTACCGGAAATTTGAACGTCGATTCCCAAATTGCGTTTGAACGTTCCGAACAAGTTATATCGGACAGCGCTTACGCCGCTAACAAAAAAACTCCTATGCTTGCCGCGGGACTTTCTATCGCAATTCCGGGCGCCGGACAGTTTTACAACAAAGATTTTCTTTTATCCGCCGTATTTGTCGCGGTTGAAGCCGCGGGCATTGCAACGGCAATTGCTTATAATCATAAGGGGGACGATCAAACCGCCTTTTTCGAGGCTTACGCGCTTGATAATTGGGCGGTTGATAAATACGCCGATTGGTCTTACGTAAACGCGCAGCGGATCAATTCCAGCATCACAGACGAGCAGCTAAACGATTTTCAAATTTACAACGGCGACGGCTCGGTTAATTGGACGGAATTGAACAGACTTGAGAGAACGATCGGACTTGGAGAAGGAAGCTGGTATTCGCATCAACTCGCGCCGTATAAAGAACAGCAGTATTTTGAAATGATAGGAAAATATAAACAGTTCAATCCCGGCTGGGCTGATTTCAGCGATCCGAACAACGAGTTTAACTTCAGCGATCCGCTTACAAAAATGTTTACGGATTATTCCAAAATGCGCGGCGAAGCGAACGATTATTACGCGGTAGCTAAAACCGCCGTAACAATTCTTATTGTCAATCATATCGTAAGCGCGCTGGAAGCCGCGTGGGGCGCGCACAGACACAATCAGCGTCTTAAAACAAGAGTGTCGCTTGAATCAAGAAATTTCGGATACGTGAGAATATTCTATCCGCAGTTGAATTTTAGGTTGACGATATAAAACGAATGAATGGTTGAATGGCAAACTTTGAATATGCGCGTGTCATTTATATTACGAAAAAATTATCTATTTTATTTTGAATTAGTTAGGCGATGAAAATATGAGCATACCGTTAGTAGTAATTATAGGACGACCGAACGTTGGGAAGTCAACTTTTTTTAACAGATTGACAAAAAGCAAAGACGCTATTGTTGACGACTTGAGCGGCGTTACGAGGGACAGAATTTACGGCGAGGTTGAATGGAACGGCGGTATTTTCCGCGTGATGGACACCGGCGGCTACGTTCCGCAATCGGAAGATTTGTTTGAAACGGCAATCCGCGAGCAAGTGGAAATTGCCGTTACCGAAGCGGACGTAATTATTTTCTTAACCGACGGACGGCTCGGCGTAAATCCCGCCGATAAAGATTTGGCTAACATTCTGCGCAGCTCCGGCAAGCCCGCTTTTCTCGTTGTAAACAAAAGCGACAACAACGAACTTGCAATGAACAAGCACGAGTTTTATGAATTGGGACTCGAAAACGTTTTTGATATTTCGGCGCTCAGCGGAAGAAACGTCGGCGATTTGCTCGACGAAGTCGTCGCCGCTTTGCCGGATACAAGCGCGCCGCAAGTTGAAGATTCGCGTTTGAAGATTGCGGTCGTCGGTCGCCCGAACGTCGGTAAATCTTCCCTTACGAACGCTCTTTCGGGATTGGAGCGGAGTATCGTTACCGATATTCCCGGCACAACGCGGGACAGTCTCGACAGCGTAATTAAATATTACGGCGAAGAGATTGTTTTGGTCGATACCGCCGGGCTGCGTAAAAAAGCGCGCGTCAAAGAGAATATTGAATTTTACTCAAACGTCCGCACATATCGCGCAATTGCGGATTCGGACGTCGCCGTCGTTATGCTCGACGCAAATTTCGGATTGGAAAAACAAGATCAGCGAATTCTCAACGAAGCGGTTCG
>JAADIR010000119.1:0-498 GCA_013151245.1 Chlorobiota bacterium | reverse complement strand
AAACTCGGTTCGTTCGATTACATCCCGATTATTTTTATTTCCGCGTTAACCAAACAGCGTATTTTCAAGTTGATCGATTTGGCAAAAGAAATTGAAGCCGAAAGAGAGAAAAAAATTCCCACAAGAGAACTGAACGATATCCTTCTGCCTGAATTTCAAAGAACGCCGCCGCCCGCAACCGGCACGGGACGAGAAGTGAAAGTGCGCTATATAACCCAAGTGGGCGAGCGGTATCCGATATTTTTGCTCTTCGCGAATTATGCAAAAACGATTCCCGAACAATACCGCCGCTTTGCCGAGAAAACAATCCGCAAACACTTCGGATTTTTCGGCTCGCCGATGACTGTTACGTTCAAAGATAAATCGAAAGATATAGACGAGGAAACGCGGTAGAGGAAACTTTTTATTTTGTTTTTGAGCGTTTAACATTTATTTTTGTTCGTAAATGAATTGAAAAATATCCGATTGGCTTGATGAAACTGCGACAAGAATATATTG
>JAADIR010000296.1:1000-4949 GCA_013151245.1 Chlorobiota bacterium | reverse complement strand
TTACTATCGGTAGCGGGATTACATTTTCATTAGAGAGTTCAACATTAACTCTTGGCGGTGATTTTACAAACAATGGGACTTTTAAGTGCGGTACCGGAGCAGTTGAATTTAACGGAGCATCGGGAAATCAAAATATTGTTAATACCGACCCGTTTTACAATTTAACATTAAACAAAGCTTCCGGAAATGTAGTTGCCTCAAACACAATAACGGTTAACAATCAGTTGACTTGTACAAGCGGTAATCTTGATCTTAGCAATCATAGTTGCAGCTTAGGTACAAATGCAATTTTAAGTGAAGCAGCCGGAATGGAGGTTATGGACGGAACGATATCAATATCAAAAATATTGGACAATCCGGCGTCTGTAAATTCCGGCGGACTCGGCGCCGAAATTTCGAGCAGTTCAAATCTCGGAAACACATCAATTACAAGAGGCAGCGCTATCCAATCTGCTAATGGAAACAGTAGTATCAAACGTTACTACGATATCACACCTACTACGAATACCGGATTAAACGCAAGTTTTGTTTTCCACTACGATCCGGTAGATTTAAACGGATTAACTGAGTCGGAGCTTGTTTTGTTTAAGTCAATTGATAACGGAATTACTTGGACTCAAGAAGGCGGAACTGTAAATACAACTAATCATACCGTTGCTTTAGACGGAATAAATTCATTCTCAAGATGGACTTTAGGCTCAAGCGCAGCGCCTCTTCCGGTTGAACTAACAAGTTTTACCGCAAATGTTATTGACAATAAAAAAATACAGTTAAATTGGCAAACAGCAACGGAAGTGAATAATTACGGATTTGAAGTAGAACGACAGGCTTCGTCTTCTACTACGCACGGTCAGAAAGGTTACAAGAAGATAGGTTTTGTGAACGGAAACGGGAACAGTAATTCTCCGAAATTATATTCTTTTACGGACAATAAATTAATTGGCGGAAGTGATTTTGCTTACAGATTAAAACAAATTGATATCGATGGAAATTTCAAATATTCTGATATTGTAACTGTATGTGTGATCCCAGTCAAATATAAATTATCTCAAAACTATCCCAATCCATTTAATCCCACAACAAAAATCAGTTATGAAATACCGGAAAACGGATTTGTATCATTGAAAGTATTTAATGAACTCGGAAAGGAAGTTAGAACTTTAGTTAAAAAGAATCAACAACCCGGCAAATATGAAATAAGTTTTGATGCGACTGGAATAGCAAGCGGAATTTATTTTGCGCGGCTACACGTGAACAATTATACAAAAATTGTAAAAATGATTTTGCTCAAATAGAATTAACAATACTTAATAAATAATTAAAAACAATAATTTGGAGTATAAAATGAAACGAAAAAAAATTTTACCGCAATACCAAACGATTCTAACCATAGTAGTTTCAATTATTTTCATGATGATTTTTTCGGAGCAAACTTTTGGACAGGCTGCATACTCGGTAAAAAACAGCACAAACCATAGTTACATTTATGTTGATTCGAACGGCAAGGTGGGTATTGATACAAGTGCAACTCTCGGTACTTTAACAATAGGCGGAAATGACGGAATAATTGCAACCGGAACCAACACATTGGGCGCCTCATTAAATTTAGGCGCCGGAACGAGAATGATGTGGTATCCTAAGAAAGCCGCATTTAGAGCGGGAACCGTTAGCGGCACAGAGTGGGATGATAGTAATATAGGGCGTTATTCGGTTGCGATGGGTTTGGAAACAAAAGCAAGCGGTTTTTATTCTACCGCTTTTGGATACCAATCGTCTGCAACAACCTATCAGAGTGTTGCAATGGGAAGTAACGCAAATGCAACCGGAAGCAGCGCTATTGCCTTGGGATACCATCCAACAGCAAGTGGAATGTATTCCGTAGCGTTGGGATATTATACAACAGCTGGCGGAAAATATTCCACAGCTTTGGGGGGCAATACTGACGCAACTCAAGACTATTGCACTGCCTTGGGGCAAAACACAACTGCAAGCAATACTAACGCCACAGCTACGGGATATCACTCCACGGCTAGCGCCATCCAATCTACGGCAATAGGTAATTATGTTACGGCAAGCGGGGACTATTCTGTAGCTATCGGCAGCAACGTGAGCACAAATGGTCATAAAGGAAGCGTAATAATTGGCGACGCGTATTATACGCCATATGACGCAGGTTCGGCAACCAATTGCACGCTTGATAATGCTATTTTTATGCGTTTTGTCGGAGGTTATCGTTTTGGCACCGATTTCTCAATGAATGGCGTTCAATTGCTTGCCGGTGGAAGTAGTTGGAGTTCAGTTTCTGATTCTACAAAGAAATACGCATTTCTTCCGATAGACGGAGAAAAAGTATTGGAAAAAATAAACAAATTCTATTTAAGAACATGGAGTTATAAAGGGCAGGACAGCACAAAATTTAGGAATTACGGACCAATGGCACAGGAGTATTTTGCCGCTTTCGGCAAGGATAAATATGGTGTTTGCGGTAATGATACAACTATAAGCACAAAGGAAGTGGAAAGCGTAAATCTCGTGGCAATCCAAACACTAATACGCCGGACAAACAAACTTAAAAAAGTTCAGAAAATGTTAGAAGAAAAAACTGAAAAGTTAGAAGAACTGACTAATAAAATTAATGAACAGCAAAAGCAAATTGCCGAATTAAACAAAATGAAAACTGATTTTACGGCTTTTAAAAATGCAATGTCTTCTTTTCTAATAAACAAAAATAATTTTTCAAAAACTAAAGTAGCTTTGATAAATAAATAATAAAATTTCAATTTTTACCGATTGCAGAAATTACCGTTAAAATTATGCAATGATACTTTTATTAAGCTGATTTTCCTTTGTTGCAAAATAGCAATTTTTCCGCCAAAGGAAAATCTAAGTTTTAAGAATTGCCGTAAGATTTTGAAATTGGTAAAAAAGGTTAAAAGTAGATAATATTTTTTAAAAATTAAATAAGGAGAACAAAAATGAAAAAGATCATTTATTATTTATTGTTTTATTTAATACTATTTGTTCCTTTTACAATTTTTGCTCAAAATGATTATACTCTTCAGGAAGTAGGCGAGTTCGGCGGATTTGACGCCGCCGGAATTATCACGCATGGAATGGTTCAATTCGATCAATACATTTATTCACTTGATAACGGCGATTTGGCAATTTACGACGTTGACGCCGACCCCGCTTCTCCGGTTTTGATTAAAACAATAGCAATTTCAGACGGGATTAATATTTTTGCGTCGTTTAATTGGAGCTCTATAGCGGTTTCAACGGAAAGCAACGGAACGCACGGTTTTATTATTTTCGATCTTTCAGATCCGCTAAATCCCGTCGCTCACCCAAAAGCGGAAACGCCGGGTTCGGTTATCGATTTTATTTTTAACGGCGGAACTTTCGGCGATATAATTGAGGAAAATACAGACTCTTTGTTTGTTTATTATCTTGGCGGCGGCGCCAAACCTTATAAAGTTGACGCTTATCCTCTGCCAGGGAATGGAATAAGTCTTGCACAAGACCCTTGGGCGCATATTTTATTTGTTGGATATGAAAACGGCGTCCGCGTTTATAACACGTCAAATCCGTTTGATTACGTTCAGCAGTCCGATCAGCCGCTGAATTCCGATTCGCCGAGAAGAATTGCTCCGCTTACGTGGATAAACAAAATATTTGTGGGAATAAATAATTCGGGGCATTCCTCAATTTCTTGTTACAGTTATGACGACCCGGCAAATTTACAATTTATCGAACAGCAAACCGTTTCGGACAATAATGAATTGTGGGACTTAAAATGGGAATCTTCCGAAGAGTTTCTAATTGTATCCTTAAATAACGGCGGACAACTTGAGACGTATTTTTGGAACAATGATACCGAATCGTTTTCTTACGGACCTTCTCTTGCTATGGAAGCTCCCACGAATATTATTACTTATTTCCATAATAACGG
>JAADIR010000296.1:0-995 GCA_013151245.1 Chlorobiota bacterium | reverse complement strand
AATAACGGGAATGCTATGAAAGGCAGCGGCGATGATTATATTTATATTCCCAACGGTTACGCCAACGGACACATTATCGAGGGATCTGAAAAAACAAAAGTTGTAAAAGTTATTCCGCCCGGCGGAGGCGGCGACCAAGTTACGCTTACGATGAATATTTCCCCGCCCGAAGCCGCGGGAAACGGCTGCTCAACCACGCCTTCCGCAGGACAACACCAATACGACAAAGATACGGAATTAGACCTTCACGCTTTTCCGAACGAAGACGAAGGCTGGTATTTTACCGGCTGGAGCGGAAATGCAAGCGGAACCGATTTAGTTTATCACATTGTTATGGACGAAGATAAAAACGCTACGGCGAATTTTGATCTGTTGGAATTAACCGTCAGCGGAAATATCGGACTTGATTTTGAATGCCCCGATGAAATAACCGACAATCCGCGTTTGCTTGAACTCCCGTTTTTAGTTTGCGCCAGCGACGCCGACGATTGGCTTCTTTCCAAAATAAGTTTCAGAGCTTCGGGAAGCGGGAACGACGCAACGGATATTAGTTCCGTTAAATTATACAAATCGGGAACGGAGGTTTACTCGGGGAATTACCCGTCGGACAACGGCTCGATAGACGTTGTTTTTTCGCCGGCTATTACAATTGGAGCGGGCCAATGCGTTCCGTTTGAACTTACGTACGATTTTGATTTTGATCCGCTTATTTATGTAACCAACGCCGTTAAAGCATTTCATGTTGAGTCTTTTGGAGTCGTAGCCGAACCGGTTCATTTAGAGGGCGGGTTGATAGTAGGTCAAACGCGTAACGATTCGCTAATATTTGCTCGCGTTACAAATAGCGCCGGCGAATATTTTTCTAAGATCGACGACGGAGTAAATTCCCCCACTACCGCTTCCGGCGACACTTGTTTCGTTTGCGGCGGCGATTATACCGAATATATTCAGTTGAACGATACAACAAAGTCAATTGTGCTGCAATCGTTTTATGG
>JAADIR010000293.1 GCA_013151245.1 Chlorobiota bacterium | reverse complement strand
AGCCGTAATTAACCTTCCCGGTAGCTGTACTAGTGACGTGTGATGCGTGACGAGTAATGGGTAATAAGATACTCTTAACTCATTACTCATCACCCTTCACTTTTTACCTTGCATCAATCAACATTCATAATTCATAATTCACCATTCATAATTCATCATTTACAAATTACCACGGTCTAAACACTATTCCTTTTTCGTATAACCTATTTTTCAGCATACTTACGGATTCGCTTACGTCAATTTTCCCAGGAACTCGCAAATCGCTTGCTATATCCGTCGTTAAATCTTCCCCCACCCAAACGGTTTCAATTTTTTCGGGATTAACGATTGTTTTTATTATTTCAAGATTTTCTTGGGATAACTCGCGCGCCGTTACAATCAAGATAGCGC
The DNA here is from genome assembly GCA_013151245.1 of Chlorobiota bacterium. Lineage (GTDB taxonomy): Bacteria > Bacteroidota > Ignavibacteria > Ignavibacteriales > Melioribacteraceae > JAADIR01. Next base: position 3,602 of record JAADIR010000293.1, on the reverse strand, counting down.
CGGAATCAAGCATTATATGCGCTACTTCGGCCAAACGTCTTAAATGCTCTTCTTTATTTCCATTTACTTTATTATCCGTTACCGGCTTCTCCCGACTTGTCGGGATTCGCCGCGTTAAATCGGCGTCAATGCCGTATTTTACGTTTCCGATGCCGAGGAAATATACAATTTTACCGTCTTCAAAAAGTTTTGCTTCCAACGCTTTGGCAACGTCTTTTTTACCGACGTTCCGAGGTCCGGTAATTAAAATAAGCGTTGATTTTTGATTGTATTTTTCCGCTCTTCGTTCGGGAGAAATTATAGATTTTTCCCATTTGTAATTTCTTATAATTACGTTGTCTCTAATTCCGCTGAATTTGTCTTTAACGGTTTCGGTTATAATTCCCCCGCCGGCAATTTCATATTCATCAACAATTACAAATCTGCTTGTAGTGGAATTATTCTCCGCTTTGTCATAAGCGATTGCCTTGTTTAATTGAAGCGTTACTTCCGCCACTTCGTGCCTTCCTACAAAGTTTTGTTTTTCATTGGCGTCTAAATTAGAAGCGTTCAAAACTTTATGAATAGCGACAAGTTTACATCCGACTTTTGCGGTTCCGAGTTTCAAAAAATAATCTTTTTCGGGCAGAAACGGTTTGCGACCGAGCCAAAACAAATTAGCGCGGATTTTTTTCCCGATTTCCGGTTTAAGTTCGCCGCCTTTAACGGCAACTTCTCCGCGAGTAATATAAATCTGTTCTTCTAATGTAAAACCGGCCGCCTCGCCTACTGAAACTGAAGTCGGTGTATTTTCAGATCCGTTACCGCCGGCAAAATATTCAATTGTTTTTATGCGACTTTTTTTGCCTGACGGATAAAATATCACTTCGTCGCCGATTTTTAACGAGCCTGTTTCAACCGTTCCGGCTACAATGCGTCTGCTGTCGCTCATATTTGTAAATTTATAAACCGCTTGAACGGGCATTCGGAACGGTTTGTTAATTGCCGGTTTTTCTTTTTCAAAGTTGTCAAGAACTTGAAGAACCGTTTCGCCGTTAAACCAAGAAATTTTATCGGTTAGATTTGCAATTCCGTCCCCTTCGCGTCCGCTAACGGGCAAAAACGTTCTTGCCGTAACTCCTATTGAAGATAAAAATTCCGTGTATTCTTTTACAATTTTATCAAATACTTCTTGTGAGTAATCAACCAAATCCATTTTATTTACAAGTACGGCAATTTGTTTAATACCGAGCATTGATAACATGTAACCGTGCCGTCTTGAATTTTCCCGCACTCCTTCGTTAGCGTCAATAACCAAAAGCGCCGCTTCGGCTCTTGCCGCGCCGGAAACCATATTCTTCAAAAATTCAATATGACCGGGAGCGTCAATTATTATGTAATCTCTTTTTTCACTCTTAAAAAACACGCGCGCGGAATCAATTGTTATTCCTTGCGATTGTTCGTCTTTAAGAGCGTCGAGTAAAAAAGCATATTCAAACGGTCGCGCGTTCAATTGGCATTGTTGTTTTACAAATTCAAGTTTCCCTTCGGGCAGCGAGCCGGTATCAGCCAATAATCTTCCGATAACCGTGCTTTTTCCGTGGTCAACGTGTCCGGCAATTACGATGTTCATCTGAATTCGCGAAGGAACCGGTTTTGAAATATCCATATTATTTATTTTTGTTTTCATTTTTCTTGTTGAGGTTAAGTTTAAGATTAAGGTTGAGGTTAAGAATTTTTGAGCGTTCGGATTATTTTGTTGATTTCAAAGTGAACATCATCTAACAATTTTTCTATTTTCACAGTATTTTTAGAGTCAAAATATCCCACGCGTATTCCGTATTCCAAATGACTTTGAGTTTCCATTATTGAACCTCTCGAATAATAATAAAAATTTATTTTATCTTTGTTGTGTTTTCTTCCGAATGCCTCGGCAATATTTGCCGAGATACTTAGAGCCGAGCGTCTAATTTGAGAAGTCAAACCGTAATCTTCTTTCTTCGGTAAAATTTCACTTATTCGAAATATCAATTCCGCTATTACCATTGATTCTTGCCAAACTTTCATCTCTTTAAAACTTTTATACATTTCCCCTCATCCCTCAAACTCAACCTTAGCCTTAGCCTCAAACTTACTACTACATATACCCGCCGCGTCTCAGCGTTTCCAAACCTCCGCCGTCGTCTTTGTCTTGCGCGCGTCCGGAGCGTTCGGCAATATTTTTTAGTTTACCGGAACTTAATTCTTCAATTATCTCATCCACATTTCGGGCGTCGGATTCAATAGGAGTTGTGCATGGATAACAGCCGAGCGAACGATAACGTTTTCCGTCGCCTTGATTATAATAAAGCGAAACCGTTGGAATATTTTCGCGTTTAATATATTCCCATATATTTAACTCCGTCCAATCAAGGAGCGGATGAATTCTTAAATGCGTTCCCGGCGCAAAGTCGGTTTTAAATTGATTCCAAAATTCAGGCGGCTGATCGCCCACGTCCCACTGACTTTCAACGTCGCGCGGGGAAAAATATCTTTCTTTTGAACGACTTCCTTCCTCGTCTGAACGAGCGCCGACAATCACGCCCGTGTAGGGTTCGGTATTTTTATCGACTTCATATTCCCCTGTTGAATGATTTAAGCGATACCGTTTTCCTTTACCGCTCAATGTTTCACGGAGAGCGTCTGTTTTTAAATATCTGCAGCAGGTTATCCGGTCAACTTTACCGTCGGGAAACGTTAATTTTTTGGCGAGTATTTCTTCGTTCTGACCGTAAACCATATTAAGTTTCCACTTTTTAGCCAGCTTATCTCTGTATTCAATCATTTCGGGAATTTTATATGCCGTGTCGATATGCACTAACGGAAACGGCACATGACCGAAAAACGCCTTACGCGCAAGCCAAAGCAACACCGTGCTGTCTTTGCCAATAGACCAAAGCATACATAAGTTTTTGAAATTTGCGTACGCTTCGCGAAATATGTGTACCGATTTGTTTTCTAATTCTTGTAAGTGATCCATAAAAACCTTTATCAAGTTGAAAGTAAAAAGTAGAAAGTAAAAAGTATCGTTTACGAATTCAGTGATTTTGAAATTTTCACGGATATTGAGCCCAAAATTTTCTTTAACTCTTCAGATTCATTTACTAGACGTTTTACTACGTCGTCACTGTCAATCTGCAATTCCTTTAGAATTCTAAGCCAATAGTTACTTTCTCTAATCTCTTTTAATGAAATATTGATCTTGTTCAAAAAATCTTTTTTAGAAGAGGCAGCTTGGGATTCTTCGTAATTTGCTCCCGTTGAAGTTGCGGATTTAATTAATTGATATCTAATTACTTTAATATCTACAGAATTGGGCAATGTTCTTAAAAAATTAATCACATCAATTGAAAATCTAAACAATCTCTCTTCTAAATCTCTATTGCTACTCATTTTATTACTTTGAACTTTCGCCTTTATACTTTTTACTTGTCAAATAGATTTCGAAACTTCATCATAAATTTGTTTTGCCGCGTTTTTTGCATCTATTTTAGAGATATCGAATTTTAATACGCCGTTTAACGGCGGTTCGTAATCAATATCAAATCCGGGGAAATTTCTAATTTTTCCTTTTTCCGCTTTTT
>JAADIR010000058.1 GCA_013151245.1 Chlorobiota bacterium | reverse complement strand
AAGCTTAACGCAAAAGAACGCGCTGAAAATATGTCCGGCGCTTTTAAACTGCGAAAGAATATTTCTTTACAAGGTAAAACTTTTCTTCTGATCGACGACGTGATAACGACAGGCGCGACAATAAGAGAATGCGCGATAGTTTTGAAAAACGCCGGAGCTGAAAAAATCTACGCCGCCTCCGCGGGCATTTCGCATCTTGATCCTACATCCGGTCGGGAGCCGATAAGCCCAGAATTGTCAGACCGTTTCGAATAACCGTCTGCGCCGCAACCGCCAACGAAATACGCGCTTCCGAAAGTTCTTTCTCCACTCCTATTATTCGGCATTCCGTGTAAAACTTGTGAAACAGCGTCGCCAGTTCTTCGAGATAATTCGCGATTTTGTGCGGTTCCAAATGTTCGGCGTTCGTTAAAACTTCTTCCGGAAAATCGTAAAGTTTTTTGATAAGATTTTGTTCTTCAGGCGTCGCTAATTTATCCAAGCGCTCTAGCGAATAATTCAAACCTTCGTCTTTTGTCATCCGCAATATGGAAGCGATTCGAGCGTGCGCATATTGCAGATAGAAAACCGGATTTTCTTCCGATTGCTTTTTCGCCAAACTCAAATCGAAATTAAGATGACTCGAAGCGTTCCGCATTATGAAAAAATAGCGAAGAACGTCCTTCCCAACTTCTTCAATCAATTCGTCGAGCGTTACGTAATTGGCTTTACGCGTTGACATTTTAACGACTTTCCCTTCCTTAATCAGCGTAACGAATTGATAAATCAGCACGCGGACTTTTTCCGTATCGTAACCGAGCGCTTTCACCGCGGCGAGAACGTCGGGATAAGTAGCCGAATGATCCGAACCGAAAACATCCACAATCAAATCGTAACCGCGTTTAAACTTTGTGATATGATAAGCTATGTCGGGTAATCTGTAAGTCGGCTCTCCGGTTGACTTGATAATTACTTTGTCCTGCTCGGCGCCTAAGTCGGTCAGTTTCAACCAAAGCGCGTCGTCTTTTTTGTAGGTTAAATTTTTCTCTTCAAACTTTTTCAACACGTCGTTAATTTTGCCGTCTTCATACAAAGAATATTCGTTGAAGAAATTTTTCATTTTGATGTTCGCCGATCCAAGCGTTTTCTTAATGTCGTCAAATATCGCATTTTCGGCTTTCTCTTTGAACTTCCCTTCCGGCGGTTCGTTTTTCAAAGCGTCGCCGAATTCTTCAAACAGTTCTTTTGCAATTTCGGATATGTATTCGCCTTGATAATAATCTTCGGGAAATTCGATATCTTCGCCGAGCAGTTGTAAATAACGATGTTTCACCGAATCTCCGAGAACGCGCATTTGCCTTCCCGCGTTGTTGAAATAAAATTCGCGATCGACTTCGTAACCTACCCATTCGAGCATATTCGAAACCGTGTCGCCCAACACCGCGTTTCGTCCGTGTCCGACTGTTAACGGTCCGGTTGGATTCGCCGATACGAATTCCACGTTCGCTTTCCTTCCGCTGTATTTATCCGATTTTCCGAAGTCTTCTCCCTTTTCGATTATTTCTTTAATGATTCCGACGGTGAAATTTTCGGAGAAGAAAAAATTAATAAACCCGGGTCCCGCAATCTCTGTTTTCACAACGATATTTTCATCGAGATTGAGATTCTCCAGTATTTCCGCGGCTACTTCGCGCGGCGATCGTTTCAGTTTTTTAGTCAACATCATAGCGATGTTAGTCGCCAAATCACCGTGATCTTTGCTTGCCGGCGCGGAAAGCTGCAACGGAACTTCGTTCAAATATTCCAATTTGTTTTTTGCTTCATCAAATTTTGATATCAAATATTTCTTCAATTCTTCTCCGTGTAAATATTTTTTATTTTATTTCAAATCATACATCCATTCACTCATTCATCCATTCATTTAGAAAAGTTGCAGAATGATTGAATGGTTGAATGAAAACAAGAGTCGCCTTTATTTCGGGTTATTATTCTTCGTTAGGAATTTCGGTAATCTCCGCGTCGCCCCAAAGTTTTTCGAGATTGTAATAAAGACGCGATTCCGTTTTAAAGACGTGAACAACCACGTCGAGATAATCCAACAGAACCCAATTAAGGGAATCGAAACCTTCTTTATGAAACGCCTTAATTCCTTCGTCGCGAAGTTGTTTATCAATCTCGTCTGCAATCGCTCTTACTTGCGTATCCGACGACGCCGAACATATAACAAAGAAATCCGCTATCGCGGTCAGCTTTGTTAAGTCAAGCGCCACGATATCAAACCCTTTTTTCGATTGAATCAAATCGACCACGCGATCGACAAATTCGTTTGTCTTCACATTACTCCTTTATTTTTAATGGATTTAATTTGTTAAAATCTTTTCCGATAACGACCGTTACGTCCACAAAATAGGCGTCGTTCAACTGCGGGAAAGCCTTGCCGGGATTGATTCCAAGCGATTTCGCGACTTCTTTTGCGTTCGCGATATTCCCTATTCTGTCGATAACCATCGTTCTCGCTACGTCGTATTTAATGTAATTGGCTACGTTTACAACGTCAAAACCTTCGTGGCGGAGATAATCCCGGAACCGTTCCCCGACCTTCGGAACGCCGCATCCGTTAAGAACTTCCACTTGAATAATCGACGAAGGAACGCTCGAATCAACCTTTACTACTTTTACTATTTCGGGAACGGTTATCCTTGCGTAAAGCGAATACATTAAATAAATCACAAGCGCGGACAGAAAGAAAATTACCGCGTTCAATAATAAATTATTCAACGACGCTTTAAAGTTCGTTCCCTTTTTTGACGGTCTTTTCGGTTTCGCCCGTTTTGCCAATTTTAACAACTCATATTAATTAAAGAATTTTAACTTGCTAAGTTACAAAATTCGATGTTTAATTATGAACTTGTAAAAAGGCGAATAATGAGGCAAGCTGAAAATAATTCAGAGAAAATCATAATTAATCATGAAGATCAGCGTCCAATCCCTTCGTCAAAATGATCGTAGAACCGCGAATACCCGTAAGAGCCGTACGGATAAAATCCGCCGACGGGATTAAGATATTGAATTGTGATTTTAGAATCTTTTGTAGGTCTGTAATTAATCTCCGCCCGACTGATATAAATACCGCTGATATCTTTCGAAAATTTCTCTCCGAAAGTGGAATAAGGAGAAGTAACGAGACTCGCGTCAACGCTGATATCGAGGTTGTCCAATATCTTAAAATACATAGAGTTCGTATATGTGCCGAGCATAACTCCATTGCCGCCGAATGATGAATACGACATTCCGACGCTGTGATGCATCTTGAAATTTTCCGAATCGAGAAAATGTAAAAAGGAACCGGAAGGCTGATTGTTCGTAATACTTCCTTTTATGTCAATCGGTTTTTCCGTCTGCTCGCGGAATTGGGCATTGACATATAACATCGGAAGCAAAATAAGCATTATGAATATTTTTTTCATGCTATCAACCTAATTTAATTCAAAGTTCGTCGTATTTGTCATTCCCGCGAAAGCGGGAATCCAAACATCCAAGAAATGGATGCCCGCTTTCGCGGGCATGACTCAAAAAGAACATTTTATAACATTCTTACAACGTTATTCCCCTTTCAGTTTCACAATCATTTCAATTTCAACGGCGGAATTGATCGGCAGTTCGTTAACTCCAACCGCGGCGCGTGAGTGTTTGCCCGCTTCGCCGAAAACTTCCTGCATAAATTCGGACGCGCCGTTGGCTACTTTCGGTTGATCTGTAAAACCTTCTGGACTGTTCACGAAAACCGTCAGCTTCACGATTTGCTCTATTTTATCAATTGTCCCCGCGACCGATTTTACGGCTTTCAAGCAATTAAGCGCACACAGTTTAGCCGCCGCTTGCGCTTCTTCAACTGAAACGTCTTTCCCTACTTTTCCGGCGTATTTCAATTCGCCGTTTTCCATCGGAATTTGTCCCGACGTAAAAACAAAATCCCCAACCTTAACCGCGGGAACGTAAGCCGCTAAAGGTTTCGG
>JAADIR010000026.1 GCA_013151245.1 Chlorobiota bacterium | reverse complement strand
GGAAGACGAAAAACGGTCGGATGAAATTACAATTACGAATTTTCCCAATGACCATTGACCGATGACCAACAACAATTTAACAATGCGGCATTTAACGTAAAACGCTCAGTAGTAAAAAAAGTTCCACAACAAATTACGTCGAAGCGCAGCGGAGACAAATGACTACTAATTTCAACTAATGACATTTACCAATTGAAGATCGTGAAAATGATTGAAATTTGAAGGAACTCCCAAATGCGTTTTTCCAACGAAATCAGCGTTTTTCTTTAAAGAGTAAAATTTTATAATAAAAAAAACAGAATTTTCTTGATTTTCTCCTAAATTTTCCTTTATTTTGTCAAGTAGTGGGTAATTATGTTGAATTTTCCCAAATAATGTCAAAGAATTACTAATTAATTCGAAAAAGATAATGTTTATAGGCAAATTTAAATATTCAATCGATTCAAAAGGACGAATAAGCATTCCGGCTAAGTTGCGGAAGAATGTCAATCCCGAGGCAAACGAATCTTTTATCATCACAAGAGGAACGGAAAAGTGCATCGACATATATCCGCTTGACAGTTGGAAGGAACTTTACGAAAAAAAATTGAAAAGATTGAATACCTTCGAGCCGAACGAAGCGAGATTTTTGAGAATGCTTCTGCAGGAAGCTTCCGAAGATTCCTTCGATACTCAATCGCGAGTTTCAATCCCGAAATCATTGATTGAATATGCGGGAATCAAAAAGGAAGTTTTAATTCTCGGCGCAATGGAAAAAATTGAAGTATGGGATCCTGCAACATACGACGCCTACATTAACGAATCGTCCAAGTCTTACGAAGAAATAGCTAAAGAAGTAATGGCTGATGAATGATCGTCATATCCCGGTTCTGCTTGATAAAAGCATTGAATATTTGATTACAAATAAATCCGGGATTTATTTTGACGCAACGCTCGGGTTCGGCGGACATTCGGGATTTATTCTTTCAAAACTTGATAAACCGGCTAAGTTAATCGGGACGGACAAAGACCGGCGCGCTTTCGATTTTTGCTTGGAGAAATTTGCCGGAGAAGACCGCGCGAGTTTTTACAACACGGGTTTCACGAACATCGACGCCGTCGCAAAGCTTGAGCATATCGACGGGTTCGACGGAATTATTGCCGATTTGGGAGTTTCATCCTTTCAGCTGGACGACGAGAGCGAAGGATTTACATACAGAACCGACGCCCCGCTTGATTTGAGGATGAGCAAAGAGAATACTACTACCGCGGCGGACGCGGTAAATAATTTAAGTTATAAAGAATTAACTAAGATTTTTTTTGATTTCGGCGAAGACCCTAATTCAAGAAAAATCGCTAACGCTATTATTCAAGAGAGAAAAAAAAAGAGAATCGAAACTACTTTCGAACTCAGAAAAATTATTGAAAATGTTGTTCCTTCAAAATTTGTCATGAGAACTTTGTCGAGAATTTTTCAAGCGCTTAGAATTTACGTGAACGACGAGTTGGAAGAACTCAAAATATTTCTAAGTAAATCTACCGAGTTACTTAAAAGCGGCGGCAGGCTTGTGGTTCTGACGTATCACTCGCTGGAAGACAGAATAGTAAAGGAGTTTTTCAAATTTGAAAGTCTCGATTGCGTTTGCCCGCCGGAATTTCCGGTATGCGTTTGCGACAAAACCGCGCGGCTGAAAATTTTGACGAAGAGACCGGTAACGGCGGACGACGAGGAATTGAAAAGGAACAAAAGAGCGAGAAGCGGCAAACTAAGAGCGGCGGAAAAAATATGAGCGAAAAAAATACGAGTATAAAAATTATTCTTCCGTTTATCATCGTTATTGCCGCCGCGCTTGTTTCTATAGTCATTCTTCGGAAGGAGATGAAAATAATTGAAAAACAAATAATCGACGAAAGAAAAACTCTTAACGCGAAGAATGAGATAATTGAAGAACTGGACGTAGAAGTTCAAAGCTTAACGTCGGAAGAACGAATCGTCAAATATGCGGAAGAAAAACTCGGGCTGGTTCGTTCCAACGCCGAAATGAAAACTATATATATCGATAAAAAACAGATTGAACAAATTGAAAAAATCGTAAACAGTACTTATGAATAATTCGCGAGCGCTGATAATACTGATATTATTCACCGCCGCCTTCATTTTTATCGGAAGCCGGTTGTTTACCGTTCAAATAATTAAACACGACTATTATGTGAAACTCGCCCGCAGTCAGCAGCAGGGCAAAAAAATTGTTAAAGCTCAACGGGGAATTATAAAGGACAGAGACGGCAGCGTGCTTGCATATTCAAAAGACGATATAACATTTTCGGTCGATACGCGGATGACCGACGAAGCGGAACGAAGAATGATTGCGTCTAAATTTGCTTCGGTCTTTAACGGAGATTCTTCAAAATATTTTTCTTTGATGAACGCCAAGCGGGGAAATGTTTGTCTCGCTAAAAAAGTTTCGCTCATCGACGCGCTGTTGCTCGAGGGTTACAATCCCGATTGCCTGATAAGAGACGAAGAGCTTTCCCGTATTTATCCATACGGCAGATTGGCTTCGCATCTTTTGGGTTTTACAAACTACGAAGTTAAAGGCGTTGCGGGGATTGAAAGAAACTGCGACGAAGAGCTTTCCGGAAAGAACGGCGAGATCTATTTTGAATATAACGGCAAGGGCGAAATCATCGGAGTTAATGAAGACATAAGCGTTAAGCCGTTGAACGGGGCTATCGTTGAATTGACTATCGACAAAACGTATCAAACAATCTTAGAAGAAGAACTTTACGCGGGAATAGCGGCGCAGCAAGCTGAATCGGGCGTCGGAATTATTATGAATCCGCAAACCGGCGAAATACTTGCGATGGCTAACTATCCGACTTACGATCCGAATAATTTAAAAAATTCAGATAACGACAGCCGCCGCAACCGCGCGGTTAGCGACACATACGAGCCGGGATCGACTATGAAGCCGATAATCATGTCCGCGCTGCTTGATAAAAATCTCGTGCGGGAAGATGAAGTAATAAATACGGAGAACGGAGTTTACAGAATTAAAAACACTCCAATCAAAGACGCGCACCCTTATCGGAAGCTTACGGTTAGAGAAATTATTGAGCATTCGAGCAATATCGGGATCTCGAAACTTTCGGACAGATTAAGCGGAAAAGAGCTTTACAAACACCTCCGCGATTTCGGATTCGGTCAAATTACGTCGGTCGATTTGCCGAGCGAAGCGCCCGGATTCCTGAAAAAGCCAAGTCAATATTCGGCGCTGTCAAAAGCCTACATCTCTTTCGGATACGAGATTTCCGTTTCCCCTCTGCAAATGGCAGCCGCTTATTCGGCGCTTATCAACGGCGGAATTCTTTATAAACCGTACGCGGTTAAGCAGATTGTTGGCGCCGAAGGTAATTTAATTAAGAAAAACGTACCGTTAAAAATCCGCCGTGTGATCAAACAATCCACCTCGGAAACTATCAAAAGTTTTATGCAGGGCGTCATTGAAAACGGAACCGCTCAGAAGGCAAGGCTTACATGCGTTATGGCGGGCGGCAAAACGGGAACCACGCAGCAGTTAATTGGCGGCGCGTATTCGGGGAAAAAATTTAACAGCTCGTTTGTGGGATTTTTCCCCGTGGAAAATCCGACTACGCTGATTTTGATCTACATTCATTCGCCGAAGAAAAAGTATTACGGCGGCGACGTCTGCGCTCCCGTTTTCAAAAATATTGCCGAACGCTTGATTGAAGCGGACATTAAGATCGTTCCGCAAAAATGCAGAATTAAGCGGGACGATAAGTTTGTGAATCAGATCGTCAAGAACATTAAACAGAACGAAGAATTAAACGATGAATTTCTTACGCTGAACGTGCCCGATCCGAGCGATGAGAAGAAGGAGACCGAACCCGTTGAAGATGCGAGAACGTCAATTCCAAATCTTCTTGAAAAAACAAAAAGGGAAGCTATTGCGGTCGTTTCGAATTTGGGCGTCAATTTCAAAGTTTTCGGAACGGGAAACGTTGTTTCACAAAGCATAAAAGCGGGCGAACCGATAGAAAAAGGAAGGCTTCTAATTTTACGATGCAAACCGGCGAACAAACTTAAAGGATTGAGGATTAATTGAGTGAAATTAACCGAATTGATAAATAACGTCACGGTCGTTCATATTGCCGGAAACAATGCGGAATTTGACGTTCGCGGAATAACGTTCGACAGTCGCAGCGTAAAAGACGGATGGATGTTTGTCGCCATAAAAGGTTTTAAAACGGACGGGCATAAGTTTATATCGCAAGCTATTGCAAACGGCGCAAATGCAATTGTAGTTGAAGACGGATGCGACTACGATGAAAACATAATTCACAATTCAAAAAATGTTTTGATTGTTGTAAAGAATTCCAGAAAAGCGCTGGCGGAATTTTCAAACGTTTTTTACGGCAACCCTTCCAGGAAGCTAACAGTTATAGGAATTACCGGAACAAAAGGAAAAACGACCGCTTCGTATTTTTTGAAAAATATTTTGGAAACCGCCGGCGAAAAAGTTGGACTAATCGGCACGATAAAAAATATGATCGGGGATAGAATCGTAAAAACAAGTCTGACAACGCCGGAAGCAAATGAAATCAACAGGTTGATGAGCGAGATGGTTGCGGAAGGTTGTAAATACTGCGTAATGGAAGTCTCGTCGCATTCGTTGGAGCTATATCGCGCGCACGGAATTAATTTTGATTTTGCGGTCTTTACTAACTTGACGTCCGATCACATGGACTTTCACAAAACAAAAGAAAACTATCTTGCCGCGAAAAAAATATTATTTGACGGACTAAACGAAAACGCGAAAATCGTTTTCAATAAAGATGATGAAAATTATAAAGCTCTGTTAAAAGATTCGCCTGCGGAAAAATATTCCTATGGTTTGAATGACGAAGCGGATTTCAGAATAGGCAATATAGATTTTGATTTCGGCGGAACAAGATTCGCCGTTCTGCATAACGGAGAAAAATACGAATTGAAAACCCGATTGGTCGGGATGTTTAATGCTTACAATGCCGGCGCCGCTTTTGCGGCGGCGTTGCTTGCCGGGAAAGACGCGGATAAAATAATTGAAGGGATAGAAACCACTCCGCAAATACCGGGCAGGTTCGAAATATTATCGAACGGAAAGAAAAAAGCGATAATAGATTTTTCGCACACAGCGGGAAGTTTGAAAGAAGCTTTGATTTCCGTTAATAAAATTGCGGAAAAAGAAGACCCGCCGAGCCCCGTTTATACCGTATTCGGATGCGGCGGGGACAGAGACAAAACAAAGCGTCCGGCGATGGGAAGATACGCGACAGAGATGAGTAAAAAAGCGTTTATAACGTCGGATAATCCGCGCACGGAAGACCCGATGAAAATAATAGAAGATATTCTTAAAGGAATTACTTCGGATAACTTTGAAGTAATTGAAGAAAGAGAAGAGGCGATAAAGAAATCAATTTTAGAAACGGAAGAAAACGCCGTAATACTTATTGGGGGAAAGGGACACGAAGATTACCAATTAATTAACGGCGTAAAGCGCCATTTTTCAGATAAAGAAATTGCGCAAAAATATTTGGACTTATGCCGAAACTGAAAATAAAAATAGAAGACCTTTTTAACATTCCGTCGGCGGTTATTTATAATCCCGACGAATATCAATCGACCGCGTACGCGACTATCGATTCGCGGAACGTTAAAAAAGGCGCGATCTTTTTTGCGCTTAAAGGGAAAAACTTCGACGGGCATAAGTTTGTAAAAGACGCGCTGGAAAAGGGCGCGGGCGCGATAGTAATAAATGAAAATCGTCTTGACGAATATGATTTCGTAAAAGGAACAATTGTTACGGTAAAAGACACAACAAAATCGTACGGCGATTTGGCGAAAATAGTTCGATTAAAAAGTAAGTATTTAGTCGTTTCTCTTACCGGCAGCGCGGGGAAAACGACGACAAAAGAAATGATCGCAACGCTTTTATCGGAGAGGTTCGCAGTTTCGAAAACGGAGGCGAATAACAACAATCACATCGGCGTTCCGTTAAGTATTTTCTTCGCCGAACCGAAAACGGATATCTTAATTCTTGAACACGGCACAAATCATTTCGGAGAAATAGAATACAGCGCGAATATAGCAATGCCGGATTACGCTTTGATTACAAACATCGGCGAGGCGCATATTCAATATTTGAAAAATAAAGAGAGCGTTTACGAAGAAAAAGCAAAACTCTTCGAGGCGGCTCAGTCAAAGGGCGGAAAGATATTCGTTAATTCGGACGATCCGGTTATCAGAAAAGGCGCGGCGAAATTCAAATCGAAAACGACATTCGGCTTTAAGGGAAAGCCCGACGTTAAAGGGGAAATAATCGATTACGATTCGTCGGGATTTCCGAAAATCAAGATAGCGAACGGAAAAAGAAACGTTGAAGTTAAACTTCCTCTGCTCGGCGAAGCAAGCGCAAAAAATTTTCTCGCAGCCGTTTCGGTCGCTTTCGAATTCGGCTTGACGAAAAAAGAAATTATTTCCGGCGCGAAGAAACTGAAAAGCGTCGCCGGTCGGCTTGATTATGAAATCGCCGGAAAGTCAATGATTATAAACGACGCTTATAATTCGAGTCCCGAATCGGTAAAAGCCGCATTGGAAACTTTGAAGAAGAACAAGAAGCTCAAAAGAAAAATCATTCTTCTCGGCGATATGCTTGAGTTGGGAAGAAAAGCTCCTGAACTGCACGCGGAGTTAGCAAGTTATTTCAAAGGCTTGAAAAGCTCGGAGATATTACTGATCGGAAAGAATATGTTGAGACTTTCAGAAAAGTTAAAAGATAAAAAATTTAACGTTAAACATTTCCGTCGCAGGGATTCTTTGAAGAAATATTTGGAAGGAATCAATCTGACGGAAACCGCAGTGTTAGTAAAAGGTTCGCGCGGAATGAAGATGGAAGAATTTTTACGGACAATCAAGGAGACGGCGGCGTAAATGTTTTACTATTTATTCGATTATATAAATAAAGCGTTCGACCCTCCGGGATTTGAAGTTTTCCGCTTCCTTTCTTTCCGTTCTATGATTTCGGCGATTACCGCGCTTCTGTTGAGCTTTTTCATCGGACCGAAAGTGATTAAATATTTGAGAAATAGAAAAATCGGCGAGCAGATCAGAATTGAAGGACCGGAATCGCATCAATCAAAAGAGGGCACGCCTACAATGGGCGGAATAATAATCCTTTTCAGCGTAGTCCTTCCGACCCTTTTGTGGAGCGACATTGAGAGCATTTATATTATTCTGGTTCTTGCCGGAACGATAATTCTAGGCGCGATAGGATTTCTCGACGATTACCTGAAAGATATAAAACATTATTCCAAAGGGTTAGTGGCGCGCTATAAATTAATGGGGCAAATTATCGTCGGTTTGATAGTCGGCAGCGTAATTTATTTTTCGCCGGAGTTTGCGCAGTTTAACACTCAGACAACTTTACCGTTCTTTAAAAATTTAAATTTTGATTTTTCTTATCTCTACATTCCCGCGGTAATCTTTATCATAACCGCCACTTCGAACGCAGTGAACCTAACCGACGGATTAGACGGCTTGGCTATGGGAACGATCATTTTCGTTATGCTGGCGCTGGCTGTTATGAGTTACGTTTCGGGCAATGTTATTTATGCGGATTATCTGAACATTATGTATCTGCCCGGTTCGGGCGAATTGACCGTTTTTATCGCGGCTTTAATCGGCGCGGGTTTAGGCTTCTTGTGGTACAATTTTTATCCGGCTCAAATATTTATGGGCGACACCGGCTCGCTTGCGCTGGGCGGGGCGTTCGGCATTGTCGCGATTTTAATAAAGAAGGAATTGCTGATACCGATACTTGGCGGCGTCTTTTTCGTCGAGACGGTTTCGGTAATTATTCAGCGTCTTTATTTCAAATATACGAAGAAGAAATACGGGGAAGGAAAAAGAGTTTTCAAAATGGCGCCGATTCATCACCACTTCGAATTGTTGGGATGGGCGGAGCCGAAGATAGTAATACGGTTTTACATAGTAACAATAATTTTAGTAATAATTAGTTTGGCGTCGTTCAAAATCAGATAATGCAAATAGACGGAAAAAAAATATCGATAATCGGCGCGGTAAGAAGCGGAATAGGCGCGGCAAAATTAGCCAAGCGCAGCGGCGGAATTCCGTTCGTAAGCGACGCGGCTGACCGGTCGGCGCTCGCCGAAAATCTGGAAACTTTGCAAGCCGCGGGAATTGAATTTGAAACCGGAGGTCACAGCGAAAGAGTTTACGACTGCGATTTTATGATTGTCTCTCCGGGAGTTCCTTCCGACGCGCTCGTCGTAAAAGAAGCCGGAGCGGAGAATATTGAAATAATGAGCGAACTTGAATTTGCGTCGAGATTCTGCAAAGGAACAATCGTAGGAATAACGGGAACCAACGGGAAAACGACAACCACAACGGCGCTCGATTTTGTTTTGAATAAAGCGGGGAAAAAATCTTATTCAGCCGGAAACATCGGCTTGGCGTTTTCGGAAATCGCAGATAAAGTGAAGGAAGACGAAATCGTTTCGCTTGAAATATCAAGCTTCCAGTTGGATTTTATTTCGTCGTTCAAACCGAAGTATTCGGTTATATTAAACATTACGCCGGATCATTTGGATCGTTATGAAAACAGTCTTCAAAAATATATCGACTCGAAAATGAAAATAACTTCAAATCAAAATGAGAATGATTATTTCATTTATTGGAACGAAGATAAATTTATTGCGGAAAATAAAATCAACTCGACGGTAAAAGAATTTCCTTTTTCTTTTGAGAACAAGTTAACGAACGGAGTTTTCGTCGCGGATAATGCAATTGTTTTTTCGAATAACGGCGAGGAAGAAACGGTTTGTAAGACGAGCGACATACGTTTGAAAGGGAAGCACAATCTTATGAATTCCCTTGCCGTTACGGCGGTTGCAAAGTTTCTCGGTCTTTCGGGCGAAGAAATAAAAAACGGCTTGTCGGAATTTGCCGGAGTGGAACACCGTTTGGAATTTGTCCGCGAACTGAACGGCGTGATATTCATAAATGATTCGAAAGCGACAAACGTCGATTCGGTTAGGTATGCGCTTCAAAGTTATGATAATCCTCTGGTGTTAATATTGGGCGGAAAAGATAAGGGGAACGATTACGCTCAAATAAAAGAACTCGTAAGAAAGCGCGTGAAAAAAATCATCGCAATCGGTTCTTCGGCGAATAAAATCGCGGAATTTTTTGAAGGCGTTGCGCCGGTAGAAATCAAAGTGAAAATGGAAGACGCGGTTGCCGGCGGTTATCAAACGTCTGATAAAGGAGACGTGGTTTTACTTTCGCCCGCGTGCGCAAGCTTCGATATGTTTGACAATTACGAACATCGCGGAAAAGTATTTAAAAAGATCGTAATGGAATTGCAATAGTGAAGAACTTGACGAACATATTGTATTTATTGGTTATCGCTCTGCTCGTCATCGGAACGGTATTAGTATTCAGCGCGAGCAGCTCCGTAAGTATTTCGAAAGGGAAAGACCTTTCGATGTTCTTTACGTCGCATGTGTGGAAAGTCGTTGTAGCTTTCTTTTTAATGATAATATTCTCATACATTCCGTATGAAATTTACTTGAAATACAGCAAGTATTTATTGCTCGGAAGCGTAGTCCTTTTGATATTAACGCTTCTGGTCGGTTGGAGCGCGAAAGGCGCGGTAAGATGGCTGGCAATAGGAGGCGTGAGATTTCAACCGTCGGAACTGGCTCGCTTGATTTTAATTATTCATATAGCGGGAATGGTTTTCAGAAAAGGAGAAAAAATTAAAAGTTTTAAGAACGGATTGATTTATCCGCTGATATGGATTTTTGTAATTGCCGGCTTGGTAATGCTGCAGCCGAACGTAAGCATGAGCGTAATAATAGTTTTAACGTCGTTTACTGTTTTATACGTCGGCGGCGCAAGATTAAATCAATTGACCTCTATCTTGTTTACGCTGAGCGTGGTCGGCGGAAGTCTGATGCTGATGATATCTCATTCGCGGCAAAGAATATTTGATTTCGCTAATTCATTTTTAAATGGCGGAGAAATAAATCATCAAGTATTGCAATCTAAAATTGCGATGGGAAGCGGCGGAGTTTTTGGAATCGGGTTGGGCGCAAGCAGACAAAGCGATCTCTTTTTGCCCGAATCGTTCGGCGATTTTATTTTTTCCATTCTCGGAGAAGAAACCGGCTTTGTCGGCGCATTTGTTGTCCTGGCGTTTTATTTAGCGATATTCGTAATAGGGTTGATTATAGCGAAGCGCAACAAAAGCGGTTACGCGCAACTGCTGGCTTTCGGATTGACATTCAATTTGGTTTTAAGCGCGTTTATAAATATTGCCGTGGTTACGGGAATTATTCCGACCACGGGAATTACGCTGCCGTTTATCAGCTTCGGCGGAACGTCGCTTTGGCTTTCGGCAATTTCAATAGGCATAATAGTAAACATTGGATTGGAAACTCATAAAAGAAGAATAATGCGTTTGGCGACGGGATGAAAAGTTTAAATTCAAAATATCGTTTTCTTTTTGCGGGCGGCGGAACCGGCGGACATCTTTATCCGGCAATAGCGGTGGCTGAAAAACTTGTCGCGCTTAAATCGGAATCGGATTTGCTTTTTATCGGGACGTCAAAAAAAATAGAGTCGCGGGTCGTTCCGAAACTCGGATATAAATTTAAATCGATTTGGATAAGCGGTTTCGCGAGAAAGTTCGCTATGAAAAATATTTTATTTCCGCTCAAGCTGATTGTGTCGTCGCTGCAGGCTTTGGGAATCAACATGAGCTTTAAGCCGAGCGTGGCGATAGGAACGGGAGCTTACGTTTCCGGTCCCGCAATTTGGGCGGCGAAAATAATGGGCGCGAAGATAGTGCTTCTCGAGCAGAATAGTTTTCCGGGAATAACGAATCGCATGTTGGAAAAAAAGGCGGATAAAATATTCATCGCATTTGAAGATTCGAAAAAATATTTCAGAGAAAAAGAAAAACTTGTCGTAACGGGAAATCCCGTTCGAACAAATTTACAGTTGATTTCAAAAGACGAAGCGGTAAGAAAATTCGGATTATCGCATGATAAAAAAACTCTTCTGATTTTCGGCGGAAGTCTCGGCGCAAAATCGATTAACGACGCGGTTGCGAAAAGTTTGGATTCGTTTATGGGAGAAAATATTCAAGTGATTTGGCAATGCGGCGAAATCTATTTTGAAAATTACAAACAATATGACTCGGATAACGTAAAGGTACTTGCATTTATTGACGACGTTGCCGCGGCGTACTCGGCGGCTGATCTCATTTTATGCAGAGCCGGAGCGACGACAATCGCCGAAATATCGGCTTTAAATTTGCCTGCGATATTTGTTCCTTCGCCGAACGTTGCGGCTGATCATCAATTTAAAAACGCCAAAGCTCTTGCAGACGCAGACGCGGCAATTTTGATAAACGATAAAGACGCAATGGAAAAATTAGCTCCAACCGCAATTGGATTGTTGAACGACGAAGAAAAATTAAAGCGATTGAAAAATAACGTCGGTAAATTCTCTAATCCTAAGGCGGCGGAAAAAATTGCTGAAAGCATTTTAAAATTAGCGGAAGAAAATTGAAATGATTCAACATTTTATTAAGAAAATTCATTTTGTAGGAATCGGCGGAATAGGCATGAGCGGAATCGCAGAGATCCTTATCAGCCGCGGGTTTAAGGTATCCGGCTCGGATATGAACTTAACCGAAGTAACCGACAGACTCGCCGGACTCGGCGCGGAAATTTACGAAGGTCATTCCGCTGAAAACGTAAAAGACGTTGACGTGCTTGTTTACTCGGCGGCGGTCGGAAAGGATAATCCTGAATTAATTGAAGCGAAAGAAAAAAACATACCGATATTGAAGCGTTCCGAAATGCTTGCCGAAACAATGAGAATGAAATACGGCATTGCAATTGCGGGGACGCACGGAAAAACGACAACAACCTCAATGGTGGGATTGGCGCTTACTAACGCAGGCGTCGATCCTACTATAATTGTCGGCGGAAAGCTTTCGGGGCTTGGCGGAACCAACGCCCGCTTGGGAAAAGGGGATTACATTATTGTGGAAGCCGATGAGTTCGACAGAACGTTTTTGAAACTTACGCCGAGCATAGCCGCTATTACAAATCTTGAACAGGAGCATCTGGATATTTACAAAGATTTGGACGACATCAAAAACGCGTTCGTCGAATTTGCGAATAAAGTCCCTTTCTTCGGGTTTGTCGTTCTTTGTCTCGACGAAAATAATCTTCGCGATATTCTGCCGCGAATCAACAAAAAAGTGATTACGTACGGATTGACAAAACAAGCGGACGTAAAAGCAATTAACGTAAAACATAATCAATATAATACGACATATACCGTTGTACGCGGCAATAAAGAGCTTGGCGAAATTACGCTCAACGTTCCCGGCGAGCACATGGTAAAAAATTCGTTGGTTGCGGTTACGATCGCCTTGGAACTGAAAGTCGATTTCGAAACGATAAAAGAAAGCCTCGAAAAATTTGCCGGCGTTTACAGAAGATTCGAAACAAAATATAAAAACGATATTTTAGTGATTGACGACTACGCGCATCATCCGACGGAAATTGACGCGACGCTCTCGGCGATACGCAACGGGTGGAATCGCAGACTGGTAGCGGTCTTCCAGCCGCACCTCTATTCGCGAACGAAAGATTTCTATAAGGATTTCGGATTTAGTTTTTTGAATACCGACGTGTTTGTATGCACCGAAATTTATCCCGCGCGGGAAAAGCCGATTGAAGGGATCACCGGAAAGATAATCGCGGACGCGGCGAAGAACTTCGGACATAAAAACGTGATTTACGAACCGGAAAAATCGAAACTTCCCGAGTTGCTGAAATCAATCGTAAAAAAAGACGATATAATTATTACGCTTGGCGCCGGAGATATTTGGAAATTCGGCGAAGAATTTATTTCACTCTATAAAGGAAATTTATAAAACAGATGAAAAAAATATTGAAAATAACGGGCTATCTTTTTCTGATTTTTTCGGTTGCGGGAATTATTTACCTTGCCGCAACGCTTGAAAGTCAAAAGGGATACGCCATAAAAGTTATTTCAATTACCGGAAATTCTCTGTTGAAAGTTGACGAGTATTATAAATTCGCAAAACTGGATAATGACGACGAATATGATAAGCTGACGCTGCCGATTATAAAAAGTAGAATTGAAAAACATCCTTACGTGCAGAGCGTATCGGTTTATTATGACGGGCACGATAAAGTAACGGCGAAGATTGTTGAAAAACCAATAGTCGCTATGTTGTTTAGCGACGATGAAGAGTTCTTGATTTCGGAAAAAATGGAGGTACTTCCGTTGCTTCCCTTTACTCGGCAGATAGATTATCCGATGTTGAGCAATCCTAAGGTTGATGAAAAAATTACCGCAAGGATGATTTTAAATAATAATATTGATATACTTAAGGGATTTAAAATAATCTTTTCGCTTAAGTTTGTGAATACTGCTTTGTTCGACCGCCTTTCGGAAATTGATTTCAGAAACGGCGGAGATATTCTATTATCTTTTAGCAGAATGAACTATACTGTTGTGCTTGGGCGCGCGAACGAAGTGAGAAAGATTATTTATTTCAATACTCTTTGGAACTCTATCTCGGAGTATGATTTGGATAACGTTATTGACTATGTTGATTTAAGATATCAGGGGCATATCTATTTGGGTAAAGAACCGACGAGCGGAGATACGAAAGCATGAAGAAGAATATAGTTGCCGGACTTGATTTAGGGACGACGAAAGTCGGCGCCGTGATTGCCGAGAAGAACCACGACCTGGTCGATATTCTCGGATTTGGCGTTGCGGCTTCTGTGGGACTAAACCGCGGGCTGGTGGCAAATATTGCAAAGACCGCCGAAGCGATTAAGGAAGCGATGAGAATTGCCTCGAACCGCGCAGGCATTGACGTTGAGTTTGTTAACGTGGGCGTTGCGGGAGAACATATCACAAGTTTGCGGCATAGAAATTATGTGACGATCAACAACGCTGAAGGGGAAATAACACAAGCGGATTTGGAACGGCTGCGCGAAGACGTGAAATTGATTCGCATTCCGTCGGACAGACAAATTCTTCACATTATTCCGGAAGAATATATTGTTGACGATCAAGGAGGCATTGAAGACCCTATTGGAATGAGCGGTTCGAGATTGGAAGCCGTTAACTACGTTGCCCTTGCTTCGATTCCGGCGATTCAAAACATCAAACGTTCGGTTGAAAGAGCCGGCTACACGGTGAAGGATTTTGTCCTTCAGCCGATCGCATCTTCTCTTTCGGTTTTAGACGAAAGCGAAAAAGACTTGGGCGTGGTGTTGATTGATATCGGCGGCGGCACGACCGACGTTGCGATCTATCATGAGAAAAGTATAAAGCATACAAAAGTAATCGGCGTAGCCGGAAATCAAGTGACTCGCGATATAAGAGAGACTCTCGGCATTGTTACCGAACAGGCTGAAAGATTGAAAAAAGAATACGGTTATGCCACGGAGTCCGCGGTAATTAAAGACGAAGATATTTTTATTCCGGGCGTAGGCGGAAGGCAGGACAGAAAACTTCCGATCTCCCTGCTGACTCAAGTTATCAGCGTCCGCATGAGAGAGCTGTTTACAATAATTGATAACGATATCAGAACCAGCGGTTTCCGTTCGAAAATAAAAGCGGGAGTCGTTCTTACCGGCGGCGGTTCTCTTCTGCGCGGGTGCAAAGATTTAGCGGAAGAAGTCTTCGGTTATCCAACGAGAATAGGGGTTCCCGAAGAATTTGGTTCCGGGCTTACGGGCGAAATCGGAAGCCCTGAATTCGCTACGGTAGCCGGTTTGGTGAAAGACGTGCCGGGCGCTTTGATACCCGAAAGCGTTTTGAAACTGAACAAAAAAGATTCAAAGAAAAAGAAAAAAATAGGTTCTTTCTTTAAGAAAATCGTAGAAATTTTTGACGAGTTATAAATATGAGAATTGAATTGAATAGAGAAAAAGATAAAAAAGAAATATCAGCAAATACCACAACAAGGAGGAATAATATGCCACGTTTTGTTACTCTCGATCCAACGGAATCCGACTCGGCAAAATTGAAAGTTGTCGGCGTAGGCGGCGGCGGTTGCAATGCAATCGAAAGTATGATGAAGAGAGGGCTGACCGGAGTTGAATATGTAGCGATCAACACCGACTCGCAAGCCCTTCAGTTAAGCGGCGCAAATCAAAAAATACAGATAGGGACGAACATCACGCGCGGACTGGGCGCCGGAGCCGACCCGACAATCGGACATAAAGCGCTTGAAGAAGACAGAGAAAAAATTGAAAGCGTCTTGAAAGGAAGCGATATGGTTTTTGTTACCGCCGGAATGGGAGGCGGCACGGGAACCGGCGCGGCTCCTACGGTTGCGGCAATCGCAAAAAGCGTAGGCGCGCTTGTCGTTGGAATTGTTACCAAGCCTTTCAAATGGGAAGGTCCCAGAAGAATCAAAAACGCCGAAGCCGGAATTCACGAACTGCGCAGAAACGTTGACAGTTTGATTGTTATTCCCAACGACCGTCTGCTCAGCATTCTCGACGGCAACGCGTCCGCCGATTCGGCGTTCGATAAACCGAACGAAGTGCTTTACGAAGCTACTCGCGGAATTGCCGATATTATCACTATTCCCGGAATCATTAACGTGGACTTCGCAGACGTCCGTTCGGTAATGAACGAATCGGGAGAAGCCCTGATGGGATGCGGAATTGCCACGGGGGAAAACAGAGCCATCGAAGCTGCGCAGAAAGCTATTTCTTCGCCGTTGCTCGAAGATATGAATATCAAAGGGGCGAAAAATATTCTCCTAAACGTTACGGCTTCCAGCGATTTGACGATGAAAGAAATTGAAGCGGGCAATCAGATTATTTATGAAACCGCGGGCGACGAAGCGAATATTATTTTCGGATGGGTTCTCCGCGAAGATATGAATGAATATGTTTCATATACGGTTATCGCAACCGGATTCAATAATAAAGACGTTAGAGTTCGTAAAAAAGTGGAAATTGAGGAAGCCGAACCTGAAACGGATTTTATTATCGACGCGCCCGGAAGCGGCTTTTCTCTTGACGAAGACGTTATGAGCGATCCGGATTTATTAAGCGTTCCAACGATTCAGAGATTATCGGCAAAGAAGAAAAAACCGATTTCTTCCGGCAATGTTAATAAAAGTAATCCCGGAATCAGAATGAGTTTCCAACCGAGCGGAATGGACGATTTCGATTTGGATTCGGATAAAAAGGAAAGCGTTTCCGAGGAGGACGATTCTTCTTCGTTTTTGAATATGATGATGGACTAGATTTTCTTTTCTGCTCCTCTTAAAAAGGTCGGGCGTTGTTAACTTGTTGTGGTGATAAAGGAAAACCTTCGCCCGGCCTTCCTCTTAATTAGATGATTAGCGAATTAACGGATTCGCGAATTATTGAATTCGCAAATCCAATCACAATTTAGATCCGCAGTATTTACAAAATTCCGCGTCCGGATCATGTCCCTCGGCGCTGCAGTCGGGACACGCTTGAGTGGATACTTTTCCGAATCTTACCTTAGAATATTCAGCCGTTACTATTCCGGTAGGAACCGCAATTATGCCGTATCCCACAATCATAATTAACGACGCTAAAATTTGTCCGAGCGGCGTTTGCGGCGAGATATCTCCGTAACCGACGGTTGTCAGCGTTACAATCGCCCAATAGATTGAACGGGGAATGCTGGTAAATCCGTTTTCTTCCCCTTCAATAACATACATCAAAGAACCGACAATAACGACTATGATCATAACCGTAAAAAGGAAAACCAAAATTTTTCGTTTGCTCGCTCTTAAAGCTAATGCCAGATGATTTGCTTCGCCAAGGTATTGCGCGAATTTTAGAACCCTGAAAATTCTCAGCATTCTGAGAAGTCTGAAAGTGATTAAATAATGGCTGCCTGCAAAAATCAAGCTGAGATATGTCGGTAGAATGGAGATCAAATCAACAATGCCGTAAAAACTGAAAATATATTTTGAGGGATTTCCTATCGAATAAATTCTAAAAAAATACTCTATCGAAAAAAGAATAGTAAAAAACCACTCGGCGTAAAAAAGTATCTCGCCGTAATCTCTGTTAATGTGATTAACGGAATCCAACATAACGACAATAACGCTGAGCATGATCGAAATCAGAAGAAGAATATCGAAGAGTTTGCCTGCTTTTGTGTCGGCTTCAAAAATAATTTCATGCAGCTTTAATCGACGCGGGGATAAAATCTCTTTTCTCTTTCCTTTGTTCATACCGAAATATAATAAATTTTAGGAAGCGAAATTATTGTTGTAAGGGATAAAGCACGAACCATTTTTTTTTGATGCAGTTCGACTCAAAAAAAATAAGTTGTTTGAAACTAGCGAAAGAATTAAATTGGAAAATAAATGGAGAGAATTATATTGCCGATTGAAAACGAATTGAAAAATATTGTGGAACAAATTCCCGAGAAATATAGAGCGACCGTTCTTGAGTATGCAAAGACAATCAAAATGAAAGCTGATAAAGGCGAACTTAGCGATACCGAATATTTGGAAAATATTCCCGGCATGGCGGAGTCAATAATTCGTGAATTTAAGATAGATAAAAGCAAATATTCGGATAAACTTGATTGGTGATGTATTGGTTGATTTTTCCGCCGCCTTTCGAATTTTTAACGGGAAAACTTACCGGTTTTATTTCCAGAAAAATAAACAAACAGCATCGGTTGGTTTATGAAGTGAATGAAAATGAAAAAATCATAAAGGTTCTGCGAATGTGGACGCATTACGAATGAAATCAAACGAAATAAATTTCTCTTCCAAAATAACAACTTTTTCTTTTCTATTATTATTGGTAATTTTACAAGCTAATTACGACTATCAATTATTCTTATGCTGAAAAAATATTTTGCGTTATTCATATTTGTTGCCGGCGTAAATTTCGCTCAACCTCAGTTCGGTTCGATTGCGAAATTCGGGATGGCGGCGGGGTTTTCTCCCGTTTGGATTATGCCGAACTTAAACGCGCTTAACTCGAAAGCCGAATCGATTGGGGCGGGAAGTTTTTCGAATTCCGGAATGTTTGCTTGGGGCGGCGGCGGATACGCTTACGTTCTGTTTATTAAAAATCTTAGAATGGGCGGAATGGGCTACGGCGGTTCGACTTCAACGTCTTCCGACAATTCGCAAATTGATTTTTCAACGTCGGGCGGCGCGTTTACTATTGAATACACGCTTCCGTTTGTGAGAAAGATCGATGTTTCTTTCGGGCTTATGATCGGCGGCGGTTCGCAGACAATAAGCGTTTACAGTAACGACGGAAATTTCAATTGGGACGGAATTTGGAATAACGTCGGTAAGGATTCAACCGGAAGTTATCAAGAAGTCTTGGAAAATTCGTTTTTCACTCTGGCTCCTACGCTTAATATTGATTTGCCGCTTAACCGTTTTTTAATGTTCAGAATCGGCGGCGGATATATTTTTGCGCTCGGCGAAGAATGGACTGCGGCTAACGATAAGCCGGTTTCGGGCGTTCCGTCGGATTTAAACGGAAATTCGTTCTTCATTCAAACGGGAATTTATTTCGGATTTTTTGCTTTTTAATTTCAAATAATTTTAGTGGAGTTTATGAAAACAGTTTTGGTTACGGGCGGCGCGGGATTTATCGGAAGCAATTTTATCAATCATATCCTTTCGGAGCGCGACGATTGGTTTATCGTTAATCTCGATAAATTAACTTACGCCGGAAATCTTGAAAACTTGAAAGGAATTGAAGAAAACAAAAATTACGCGTTCGTGAAAGGGGATATAATTAATGGAGAATTAATTGACTTTCTTTTTACGAAATATTCTTTTAACTATGTAATCAATTTTGCCGCGGAATCGCACGTGGACAGAAGCATTCTCGGTTCCGAAGTTTTTTTTCAATCAAACGTAATCGGAACAAACGTTTTGCTCGAAGCGGCGCGGCGATTTGAAGTGGAAAGGTTCTTACAAATATCTACCGACGAAGTTTACGGAAGTCTCGGCGCGGAAGGATTATTTACGGAAACGACTCCGATTGCTCCGAACAGCCCGTATTCATCGAGCAAAGCCGCGGCGGATTTAATGGCGTTGTCGTTTCATCACACTTACGGTTTGCCGGTTTTGGTAACGCGCTGTTCAAATAATTACGGATCGTATCAATTCCCGGAAAAACTGATTCCGTTGATGATAATAAACGCGTTGAACGATAAGAAGCTTCCTATTTACGGCGACGGGCTAAATGTACGGGATTGGATTTACGTAATCGACCATAACCGCGCTGTTGAAAAAGTTTTGGAAAACGGACGAATCGGCGAAGTTTACAACATTGGCGCCGAGCAGGAAATGACAAATATTCAAATAGTAAAATTGATTTTAAAACATCTCGGTAAATCGGAAGATTTGATTGAATTTGTAAAAGACAGACTCGGACACGACAGACGTTACGCAATTGACGCCGCTAAAATTAAAACGGAATTGAATTGGAAACCTGAATTCGTTTTTGAAGAAGCGATTGAACGGACAATCGATTGGTATCTCCAAAACAAAGAATGGTGGGAAAGAATAATCTCCGGCGAATATGCGAAGTATTACGCGGAGCAGTATTTGACACGATAACTTTGCGTCTTAGCGGCTTTGCGAGAGTTTGCTTTATGACAGAGAATGAACTTTCAAAAATAATCGTTAACGCTTGTTACAACATTCACGTAAACCTCGGTCCCGGTTTGCTTGAATCGGTTTATGAAGAAATACTTTTTTACGAACTTACGAATAAGGGACTAAAAGTAGAACGGCAAAAACCGATGCCCGTTGTCTGGAAGGAGAAAAAATGGAGTTTGGCTTCAGGGCGGATTTAATTG
>JAADIR010000246.1 GCA_013151245.1 Chlorobiota bacterium | reverse complement strand
CGATATCGTTGACAACCGCTTCTGCATTAACGTCAATCGCCGCATAATGGACGGCCGAGCCGTTGGAGCTAACCGAATGGACGACATGAACAATTCCGTTTTGATAAACCGGTTCGTTCCTTAGCTGACTTCCGCCGGCTTCAAGGTCCATTGCGCCTCCGGGTTGTTTTGCTCCTCCCGGGGATGAATATCCCGTAACGGCTATTCTCGAACCGGATAACTGCGGAGAGCCTAAAGGATCGGAAAGCGTAAAGATTGCAAAATCGTTGCCGGATTGATACGGAGAAGCCGAAACCAAATAGTAATCGTCCGCCGACGTTTGCATTCTTACCGGACGAACTCCAAAAGCGGCATTGGAAGTGTTCGGATAAGTGGGATAAGTGATCTGCCAAAGGTCCTGCCATTCAACAAGACCGGGATTTGCATCGATGTAAATATTGCTTTTATCAATAATCCTAAGTTTTGCCCCCTGGAATGAACTGCTGAAAGTCCACTGATTAGAAGTAAGATAAACTGCTTTGTCGTCGTAGCCGATTCCTTCATAATCAGCCCAGCTTCCCGAAGGAGTGTTCCCGTTAAGGTTTGAAGGAATAGCCCAATTGAACCAAGTTCCGATAGGATCCGAATCGTCGGAAACCGAAAAGAGAAAATAAGATTCGGAAGACGCGTCGTTAACATGTAGATAAACAATTACCCATCTGCCGTCAAATTGGTCGTAAATAACTTTCGGATCGAATGCGTTGGCGCCTGGAAGAACGGTTCCGAACCAAGCGTCCGTACTGATTGTTTGAATCGTATTTCCTTCTTTATCTGTGATTCTGAATCTGCTGTTATCCACAAGAATTAAATGGTCCGGTCCGGCTGCAAGATAAGTATCCGGAGGAATATAATTACCCGGATCATCCAAGCCGTCAAATCTGCTAAAAACAATTGAACTGTCGTTTGCGTCTTTTGCGCCGGAGACGTTATAATCCGCATAGTAATTGCTTCCTTCGGGTCCTAAAGGCTGAGCTTCTTTATATGGATCGACTCCAAAATCCGGTTTTAAGTGAATTATTGTTCGGTAACGATTCGGAATAGGCTGAGCGCTTTTTCCGAAATCATTCGTAGAAACAGTTACTCCCGTAAAAATCGATCCTTTCTCAGGACCTTGGTACGAGATTTGAGCAAATGCCGTATAAGATAAAAATAATGCTAATAATAAAACGATTTTTTTCATGTATAACCCCCTTTGATAATAATGAATTGTAAAGTTAAAGAAAGTAAAATGATTATTCAAAAAAAGAATGTTCGTTTTTTGCCGAAAATTCAGACGATCAACTCTCGGAATCGTTCTGCATCGATTACATTTCTATTTTAATTCAGCGCGAATTTGATTAAATTTATTTTTTTATTAGATAAATTTAAAAATAATTATTGAAAAGTATGCAAAAGACAAAAACAGAAATTCTTGAAAGCGTAAATCATCTCCTTCAATTGTCGTTAAAAGGAAGAAATAATTTCCCCGATGAAATATGCGAATTTTTAGTCAATCAATTCGAATTCCAATCCGCAGTTCTGTTCAATTTTGCGGGAACGGAAGAGATAACCGTAATCGGGAAATCTGATACTGCGCGGAAAAGTTTCACTCGCGGTTCAAAGTTCAGATGCGCCGCTTGCGCAAATCATGAAATGCACAGTGATTTTTCAGTTATCTCGGAATCGAATTGTGAGATTCAAATTTCTGAATTTGTTATTTATGAAAGTTGTATTTTGTTTAAATT
This sequence comes from Chlorobiota bacterium, assembly GCA_013151245.1. GTDB lineage: Bacteria > Bacteroidota > Ignavibacteria > Ignavibacteriales > Melioribacteraceae > JAADIR01. The sequence continues at coordinate 2,623 of JAADIR010000246.1, read as the reverse complement.
TTCAAATGCTTCGCAAGGATTATTGAAGATCGCTAATAAAACTCCGTTGTCTCACGCAGATATTGAAGACCTTCACAGAATTGCGAGTTTTATCGGAATTATTTTGGAGAAATGGGTGTCCGAAAGCTTTTCGGGAAGCGAAAATGCAACATTTGAAAATTCATTAATCAAGACTACGGAAGTTCTCCGCTCGTCGGTTAATTCAATTATCGGATTTACTTCCATCCTTTCGGAAGACAACATCACAATGTCGCAAGCCGAATATGTGAGAACAATAAAAGAGAATTCTCAAGAACTTCTCCTAACTCTAAGCGATTTGAACGAACTTGCCAAAATTCACGACGGAAAAGTTTCAAACGAACCTAACGACACACGGCTAAACGTTCTGATAAATGAAGTAGTTCAAATCTTCCAACAAAAGCATTCCGACAAGAAAATTGAATATGAAGTAAACCTCGACGGCAATTTTAATTCTCCGATAAAGATTGACAATCAGAAATTGCGGTCAATCCTAAACACTCTTTTTGCAATTGCAACTTATCTTTCGTCTTCCAATAAGGTTGCAATTTCTCTCAAGCGGTCTTCCGATAAACTGATTTCAATAAACATCGGAACGCCGTCCGTATCAATCGATTCCGAAACTATCGCTTCTCTCTTCTCCCCGTTTGCAATTAACTCGATAGACGCTTTGAAGAAGGCAAACATTACGGGATTAAGCATAACGCTGGCAAACCAATATGCGCGGATTATCGGCGGCAGCTTGTCGGTTAATAAATCGGCTTCGGGACTTTTATTTGATCTTAAATTAAACGTATCCAAAACGGCTAGAGGTTTCGGAGAGTTAGCCGCCGGGCTGCCCAAACCTTCGTCGCTCAATAATATTCTTGTAGTTGAAGACGATTATGCAACTTCCAAATTGCTCAGTAACTATTTGAATAAATGGGGCTATGAACCGACAATAGTTAATACCGAAGAAGAAACTTTAAGTCTGATTGAACAGGAAAAGTTTTTGGCCGTAATTCTTGATATCGAAATTCCAAACGTTAACGGTCTTCAGCTTCTCAGAAAAATCAACACGCATCCTAAATCAAAGAACACGCCCGTTATTGTCTGCTCAATAGAAACGGAACAACAGAAAGCTTATTTAATGGGCGCAGTCGAATATTTTGTAAAGCCGATTAATTACAACTATCTCGTTGAGATTTTAACGAGTTATAAATTGAGAAAAAATTCGAATATCCTTTGTGTTGACGACGACGTTCCTACGCTTAACTTAATAAAACAGGCAATTGAAACGGCGGGCTATTCCGCAGTAGCCGAACATATCTCGGCAAACGTGATGGAGAGAATCAAAGATATAAAAATCGATCTTGCTATCATCGACCTTGACATGCCGCATCCGAACGGCTTTGAGTTGATAAAATTAATCAAATCCGAAAATCAATTCGAAAAACTTCCGATTATTATTTATACCGGGAAAGAAAATTTTGAGGATGATTTGCAGCAGATCGACGGTCTGTTTGAACATCTTCTAAGCAAAAAATCGACCAACATAGAAGACCTTGCGCAAACAATTGAAGCAATGGTGAACAAAGCGGAAATTCCTCCGGCGGAAGAAGTAATCCAAAAATCGGACGGAATGAAAATTTTACTTGCCGAAGACTACAAACATTCGCAAATAATCGTTACGCGGCTTTTGAAGAAAAACAATTTCGAAAATATCGTCGTTGTCGAAAACGGCGAAGAAGCCGTGAACATGGCAAAGAAAGAACATTTCGATTTGATTTTGATGGATATGCAGATGCCGATTATGAACGGTTTTGAAGCGACCGAAAAACTTCGTCAAACCGAAGAATATAAAGAAACTCCGATAATCGCTTTGACGGCTTTTGCGATGAAAGGCGACAGAGAAAAATGCCTCGCCGCCGGCGCAACCGATTACATTCCCAAACCGATCGACAGCAAAGAATTTATCGAAAAAGTAAAATACTACACAAGCTCTAATTAATGTAGAATGGATAATTGAGAATGGACAATGGAAAATGAATGAAATTCGGATCATTTAATATTCGATTCTCAACTATCTATTTTTTTTAAATGTAACGCGGATTGCTTGCAATCTGCGACGCGCCACGAAATAATTCTCCATTGTCCATTATTCTTTTTATATTTGCCCTTTCAAAAATTAAAGCAAAAGTGAAATGACTGAAAAAACTCCGAGAGTGCGTTTCGCGCCGAGTCCTACGGGATATCTTCACGTCGGCGGACTGCGAACCGCGTTATATAATTATCTATTCGCCAAAAATAATGGCGGAAAATTTATTCTCCGTATTGAAGATACAGACAGAAACCGCTTTGTTGAAGGCGCGGTGGAAAACTTAATCGAAACGATGAAATGGGTCGGCTTGGATTACGACGAAGGTCCCGAGAAAGACGGAAATTACGGTCCCTATTTCCAATCAAAACGTTTGGATATTTATTCAAAATACGCCGACGAGCTGATTGAAAAAGGGAAAGCGTATCGCTGCTTCTGCACGCCGGAAAGATTAAAAGAATTGCGCGCAGAACAGCAGCGGCAAAAACTTCCGCAGGCAAAATACGACAAACATTGTCTGCGTCTTTC
>JAADIR010000091.1 GCA_013151245.1 Chlorobiota bacterium | reverse complement strand
GGCGTTATAAGGGCTAAAGACGAGTTCATCGCCGAACTCCGCTCGCTGTGCGACGAAGAAGGAATCGTTTTGATTTTCGACGAAGTGATGACCGGATTCCGCGTAGCGCGCGGAGGCGCGCAGGAAGTTCTCGGAGTAAAACCGGATATGACCACGTTTGGAAAAATCATCGGAGGCGGTTTACCCGTAGGAGCTTTCGGCGGAAAGCGGGAGATAATGGAACAAATTGCGCCCGTGGGACCGGTTTATCAAGCCGGAACGCTGAGCGGAAATCCTTTGGCGATGACCGCCGGTTACGCCGCTCTTTCAAGAATTAAAGAAAACCCCGAAGTTTACGACGAGCTGGAAGATAAGGCTTCGTATCTAGCCGACGGATTCAAGAATAATTTGAATGAATTGGGGAAAAATTATCACATGACGAGAATCGGCTCGATGATGTGCATGTTTTTTACCGAAGAAGAAGTCGTCGATTTTAAAACGGCGGTAAAATCCGACACCAAACTTTACGGGAAATATTTTCGCGAAATGCTAAACCGCGGAATTTATCTCGCGCCCGCGCAGTTCGAAGCGCTTTTCGTTTCGACCGCTCACGGCAAGGATGATTTGGATAAAACAATCAAAGCGCATTACGAAGCGTTGAAAACGGTTTAATCTTTTTCCAATGTGGAATATTTAACTTCGATAAAGTTGAATATTCCACATCTCTTTTTCCCTTCGCGCCTTGCCGCTGATTATCCATACTTAACGCGATCTCTTTTCTTTGGGATTTACGACGGCGTTGACTATCTTTAACAAGAGAATAATGAGAACGGCTTTTGAAAATATCGCGACCGTAAAGGTTTTGCCGTGCGTTGCGGCGTTTCTTCTTTTTTCTTGCCTATGCGTTGACGCGCAAATAAGAAAGGATCACAGAATCGGGCTTCGCATCGGCGCGGGATATTACGAAACGCGGGACGACCTGGTTTCGCCGCTTATTTACGCGGGCGGAAAGTTTCCGCTTCAATTATTGTATAAATACGAAGGGGAAAAGAACCGTCACAATGTTAGTATATCCTATAACGGCGGCGAATTAAGCAACTCGATAAACAATTTCACGGACGAGTGGGCGGCGGGATTCGGTTACTCTTATCACAGATACGTTTTATCTTTTGGGGAAGAGAGCGGCAAACTGTTTGTCGGCGGCTATCTCGATAATTACTTTTCCAACAGAACTTACTATTTCAAATCATACGAGTTGAGGGGAAAGTATTATACGGACACAAGGGTTTTGGAGCTTGTTTCTTCTTTGGGCGTTTCGTTTTTAGCGGAATATGAAGCGAGCGGAAAAGACAAACTGGCAATAAGCATAGCCGCGCCGATTGTTGCGGTCGTTCACCGTCCCGATTATTCCCTTCAAGACGGCGATATCTTCAGCGATAAAGAAACGGACTCGGACGGAAACGTTTTTTTTAATTCGGAAAGCATCTCAACGATAGACGCATACTTTCATATCGGTTTCACGCTCTCTTACGAAGTAAGCGCTTCGGATTATTTTAATTTCAGATTCGCTTATGGATTCAAATATTATAGTATAACAAAACCGTTAAAGATAAAATCCATTGTAAATGAAATCGGGATCGATATTCTTTTACTATTATAAAGTAAAAATATGATCGTAAAAAAAATAATTTTCATATTGTTTCTGAGTTTGTTGTTATCGTGCGGAGAAACGCTTTTGGGTCCCGATCCGGAAAACAAACCTTCGGAAAACTTTCGGATTTTATGGGAGAATTTCGATCGGCATTACTCACGCTTTGAATTGAAAGGAGTCGATTGGGATGCGCTTTATTCCATATATCAACCTTTGGCTGCCGACGGCGTATCCGGCGAAGAGTTGTTCGAAATTACTTCTGCGCTGCTTTCTCACTTAAAAGACATGCACGCAATATTGGAAACTCCATACGGAGTCTATCGATATTGGCCGAAAGAGTATGAAAACTTTTTCGATCTAAAACTGATTGAGTCAAACTATTTAATCGAAACGAAAAAACGCAGCGTTTTCACTTACGGCGAATTGGAAAATAATTTGGGATATATTCATATAAGAAGTTTCGGAGTTGACGCGGTTTTTTTTGAAATTATCGATTCTATCGTTCGCGAATTTGAAAATTTTAACGGAGTGATTATAGACGTTCGAAACAACGGCGGCGGAAATTCTTCCAACTCGCAAACCGTCGCAAGCAGATTTACAGATTCCAAAAGAATTTTCAGTTATAACAAATACAGGAACGGTCCGAATCACAACGACTTTTCGGAACTCTTTCCTTCGTATATTGCGCCGGAAGGAACGAAACGGTTTACGAAGCCTATCGCGGTTCTAACGGATAGATTTACCGCAAGCGCCGCGGAAGACTTTGCGATGATGATGAAAGTTATTCCCTACGTTACTACCGTCGGGGATACGACGCTCGGAGCAATCGGCGGTTCCCCTAAAACGCGCGAACTTCCTAACGGATGGGTTTACAGGCTTTCCACGGCAAGAAATTATTCTTCCGATTTTATTTCATACGAAGGAGTCGGCATACCTCCCGATATCTTTGTTCAAAGCGCCGAATCGGATTCGCTTAGCGGGAAAGACCCCGTTCTTGAAAAAGCAATCGAGCTTTTACAATAAACCGTTTGAAGCGGTTCAAAAATTAGTCGTTGCAAGGCGGTCGTTTCTCAAATTATTTATCTCTTTTCATTACATTTGTTTTCAAAAAAATATTTAATGTAATTAAACTTTTTTAAATTAGAGCGATTGTTAAAACGGAAAAGGTTCATTTTACAAATGGGGAATTTTTTTAAAACGAAAATCGGACATATAGTTAAAGACGTTGTTTTTATTTTACTTGGAATTCTTTCGGCGGGTTTCGGGTTAAAGGGCTTTCTGCTTCCCAATTCTTTTATCGACGGCGGCGCGATGGGAATTTCTCTTTTGATTTCGGAGGTTTCGGGCTTCTATCTATCCATTTTGATTGTGGCTGTGAATCTCCCTTTTTTGATACTTGGATATTCGCAGATAGGAAAATCATTTGCCTTGAAAAGCGTCGCGGCAATTATAGGGCTTGCAGTTGTGGTTCAATTTGTTCCGTATCCTTTAATAACATCGGATAAGCTTCTCATTGCCGTTTTCGGCGGATTTTTTCTCGGGGCGGGAATCGGAATGGCAATCCGAGGCGGTTCGGTAATTGACGGAACCGAAGTGCTGGCGATTCAACTGAGCAAAAAAACCGGGCTTACGATAGGAGACATTATTTTTATTTTGAACGTTATTATTTTTTCGTTCGGCGCATATATTTTATCAATAGAGGTGGCGTTGTACGCGATGCTTACTTATTTATCCGCATCAAGAACCGTTAACTTTGTGGTTGAAGGAGTTGAAGAATATTTGGGAGTGACCATTATTTCCGACCATAGCGAAACGATTAGATTAATGATAACCGAAAAGTTGGGCAGAGGCGTTACAATCTATTCGGGAAAAGGAGGATACGGCAAAAAAGGCGACCAATTAAAACGGATTGATATTCTTTATACCGTTATTACCAGACTTGAAATCGCCAAACTAAAAACCGAAGTGGAACATATTGACCCGGACGCTTTCCTGATTATGAAAAGTATTAAAGACGCAAAAGGCGGAATGATAAAAAAACGCCCGTTGGAAGAATAGATAGAAAGCAAGTTTGATCCCGTCAATAAAACGAATAAATTTTCCGCACGGCAATTTCAGCGAATTAAAACCGGGCTTGAGTCCGGTTTTAATGTAAACGACAAAAAATCATTAATCGTTTCCCAATACGACTCTGCGACAACGGTTTTTATAAGAAATTTAACCGGAAAAATATCTTTTTGTCTCTCTATAATCTCTTGTTTTGCTAATTTTAAATTAGACTCCGAATCGCCGGTCCAAAAAGTTTACCTATCTTTTAATCAGATAATAGTTTAACTTATTAAGTTAAATTAGATTTAAAGGTAATAAATTGAACGAAGAGCAAAA
>JAADIR010000215.1 GCA_013151245.1 Chlorobiota bacterium | reverse complement strand
AAGCGAAACAAAAAATGAGGAAAAACAATCGGCAAAAGGGAGAACGGATTTTACATATTTCCCGAATGATACGGCGGAGGTTTTTTCGTGCAGAACATACGACGCAATCGACGAGAAAATTACCGGCGAGCGGAAATATTATTTGCAGTTTAATAAAAACAAAATCCGGCATATCGGTTTTGAAGTAATCTTCTACAACCCGTTCTTCCGCATCGAAACAAATATTTTTGACTGCAAAGCGGTTTGGTATTTTAATGATTTTCAAATATCCGAAAATCGTTTTGAACTTACAGTTAGGGACGATTGGGATTCGGTTCTCTTTACGCAAACTTTCGGCTCGGACGAATCCGAATTCTGGTCGGAAGGACAAGGCAAAGTTGAAATTTATCTAAACGATTTCAAGATTTGCGAAAAATGGTTTCTGCTTGGCGAAGAAGATATTCTTCAAAAAGAAGAACTTTCGCCAACCGGAAAAACCGCTGAAAATTTACCGCCGTATGTAAGACAACCTCGTCCGGAGGAAAAAGAAAATTTGGACGAACTACTCGCGGAACTTGATGAATTTATAGGATTAAAAGACGTTAAAAAGTCCGTTCGTAATTTTATAGATTATCTCGATTTTATGCGCGAACGAAAAAAGAAAGGATTAAAATCATCGGAAGGCATTTCATTGAACGCGCTTTTCCTTGGAAACCCCGGCACGGGCAAAACGACAATTGCGCGCTTGATGGGAAGAATATTAAGAGCGATGGGATTGTTAGAGAGAGGTCAGGTTGTTGAAGTTGACCGTTCCGATCTGGTCGGTCAATACATCGGCGAAACGGCGCAAAAGACAGAGAAGGTTATCGAGAGCGCATCGGGCGGAATTCTTTTTATCGACGAAGCTTACACGTTGGTAAAAAAAGGAGGAAGCGGACAAGATTTCGGTCAGGAAGCGATTGATATTCTACTCAAACGGATGGAAGATAAAAAAGGAGAATTCGCGGTTATCGCAGCCGGATATCCCGAACCGATGAAAAACTTTATTTCTTCAAACCCGGGATTGAAATCGAGATTTAATCTGGTAATTAATTTTGAAGATTTTACGCCGGTTGAACTTCTGGAAATATTCAAACTCAATTTGAAAAAAGAACAATATAATATTACGAAAGAAGCGGAAGATGAAATCAAAAAACATTTCATCTCGCTTTACCGCGCAAAAGATGAAACGTTCGGCAACGCAAGACTTGTGCGCGCAATTTTCGAAGAACTTCAGATGGAATTGAGCAAACGCTATTTGAGCTTACCCGAAAAAGAAAAGACCGAAGACGCTTTAACCACCATCGCCGAAGCCGACGTAAAAGAAGCTCTTTCCGGCAAAAAAGAAAATCCGGTTCTTCTCCCGATTAACGAGGAAGAACTAAAAGCGGCGCTTGCCGAACTCAACGAATTAACGGGGCTCGAATCGGTAAAAAATGAAATTGACGATCTGATAAAACTTGCGCGATATTACGCCTCGAAGGGAACGGCAATAAAATCAAAATGGTCGTCGCACATTCTGTTTTTGGGAAACCCCGGCTCCGGCAAAACTACCGTGGCGCGGATACTTGCAAGAATTTTAGCCGCCTTGGCAATAGTTGAAAAAGGGAATCTTGTTGAAATTGACCGCGAAGGACTCGTCGGCTCGTACGTAGGCGAGACGGCAAAAAAGACAAAAGCCGCGCTGGATAAGGCGATGGGCGGCGTTCTATTCATCGACGAAGCTTACGCGCTTGTTAAAGGAACAAACCAAAATGATTTCGGACGGGAAGCGATTGAAACTTTGCTGAAAAGGATGGAAGACGACAGAGGAAAATTCATCGTCATTGCGGCGGGATACACAAATGAAATGAACGCGTTCGTCGAAAGCAATCCGGGAATAAAATCCCGCTTCGCCAAATCTTTTGAGTTTGAAGATTACACTCCCGACGAACTGATGACAATCACCAAAAACATTCTCCGCAAAAAAGAAATTGAGCCGGAAGAAGACGCGCTTTATCAATTGGAAAAGTATTATAACGAAATTTACAGAACGCGCGACGAAAAATTCGGCAATGCGCGAATTGTCAGAAACATTATCGAATCGGCGGCTACAAAAATGACGCTCCGTTTAGCGGAAAGCAACGACGGGAAAAAGGAGAACAAATTAACTTTGGCGGATTTAGCCGAACTGCTCAAACCGCAAACCGCAAGGAAAAAATATAAAGTTAAAGGAGACCCCGAACGGCTGAAAGAACTTGTCGATGAACTTCAATCTCTTGTCGGGCTTGCCAACGTTAAAAAAGGCGTTGAAAAATTGATCAGCGGTTTGAAAGTGGCAAAACTCCGCAGAGAGCGCGGATTGAACGTAATTGAAAAACCGCTTCATTCGGTATTTCTCGGAAATCCCGGCACCGGAAAAACGACAATCGCGCGCCTGCTCAGCCAAATCTATAAAGAACTCGGACTGATTGAAAAAGGGCATCTCATTGAAGTTGACCGTTCCGATTTGGTTGCGGGTTACCAAGGTCAAACCGCAATTAAAACCGATGAAGTGATAAAAAAAGCTTTGGGCGGAACTCTCTTTATTGACGAAGCTTACACGCTTTCGCGCGGCGGAAACGATTTCGGTAAGGAGGCAATTGATACGCTTTTAAAAAGAATGGAAGACCGCAGCGGGCAATTTATTGTAATTGTCGCCGGTTATACAAACGAAATGAAGAATTTTATTGAATCGAACCCCGGATTGAAATCGAGATTTCCGAATACTTTCCTTTTCGAAGATTATTCTCCGCGCGAACTTCTTTCAATTACTTTTGATATGGCGGAGAAAAACGGCTATCACTTGGACGAAGGCGCAATTCAAATTTTGTTTGAACTTTACACCGAACTTTATGAGAAAAGAGACAAGAATTTTGGGAACGGACGATTGGCTAGAAACATATTCTACCAAGCCGTAAGCAATCAGGACGAGCGGTTGAGCAAAAGCGCAGACCAATCCGACGAAGACTTGATGACTTTAACTTACGAGGACGTTTCACAAATACGCCCCGATGAATTTGAATAAGTTCAAGTCTGTCATGCCAGCTTATCTATCCTTTTGTTCTCGCTTGTGTCGGTTTCGTTTCTCTGCTTATCGACTTTTTGAGCCATTATTTGCAGCATTTTACGGCGAATGTACGATTCCTTCGCTTTTTGCCGCAATTCGGCTGTCTTTTCGGCAGAAGAAGCTATTAACTCAATCACAAGCTGATCGGACGATTTGATATAGTTATTTTGTATCCCATTAATAAACATCGCTCCCTCCTTTTTTTATTTCTTAAAGGAAGAATTAGTTACCTTACCTTGTTAAAAAGATATTAGCTTTCCAGCAAAGAGAGAACGCTTTTCGCGTCAAGCGAATGAACGCTGTCGGCAATATCCGAATTCTCTTTTAGACTCTTCATAATCCTGTCAAGATTGCTTTTTACTTCGGACGCTTTTTCATCAAAAAGTTCGACAATCTTTTCGGGAACAAATCCGTGAACCTGCGCGGCAAGTTCAGGCTTTTCCTCCACCCGTTTTTTGATGAGACGGACTTGCTGAAACATTTCTTCGAGTTTTAATCCGTCTTTGGAGAGTTGTATAGAGTCTTTTACAGAAGAGCCGCCGTCAACTTCTTTTTTAGAATTCTTCCTTGCGGAAGCTTTCTCCTTCGGCGTGATTGGAGCTCCCGCTCCTATTTTACTTATCCCTGTACTCATTTTGGATCTCCTTTTCCAAATTGATATTTTTAGCTGTCATATTATCGGCAGAAATCTTTAATAGTTTAGTAAAAAAAATCATTTTTTTATATTTTTTTTCACTTTTTCCCATTTCTTGCGATTACAGCCCATTTTCAAACTTTATAAAATATTTTTTTCTTCTTTTTATTGCAATAAAGCGGATTATTCCTTTTTTAAACAATAAAATCTTTCTTGCCGGAAAATTTAAGCCGGACGGACGTTTAATCTCAAAAATTCAGTGTAAATTTTATTCAACAATTTTCTTTGTTTTTAGAAAAAT
>JAADIR010000166.1 GCA_013151245.1 Chlorobiota bacterium | reverse complement strand
GCGAAGCCGCGATGCGCGGAAACGAGGTGGCGTTTGAATCGTTAAAGAAAATTTACAATTCACTCAGACCGAAGGGAAATAAGTTTCAGATCTACGAAGCGGAGAACAAGTAAGAAACGAAAAACGCAGAAACGAAGGACGTAAAACGGGAAAGATGTGCGAGGGCGGAGGTTAGAGGAATTTTGTCCGCAATATGAACGTTTTAATTTTCGAAATTTAAATCGCCCGAAAATTCATCGTCTTATTTTCAAAAAACATTTAACCTTAAAATACAATCCACAATCACAAAAATCGTTGTTTTGTCAATCGCGTTTCATTCCGCGCTCGCGCTTTCCAAACAAGACCACGGTAACGCCGAAACCGAAAATACGCGATGCTTCCGACCCTTACGCTTGTTGACAAAACGCGCCGCAGCATAACGCTGAAGGCGATAGCCAAGTAGTAAAACAAAATTAGAAGGTTAAAATGAAAATATTATTAACAACAATCGGCGGAAAATAATCCGACAATTAAACAACCCCCAATTTGTCCATTGTCCATTGTTCATTGTCAATTATCCATTGTTCTCCGTTCATTGAGAAAAAGTCTATTTGTCTTCAAGTGAAATCGAAGCGTTAAAAGTATTCCGACGATTGCCAGACCGAGCGTAAGCCCAATCCAAACGCCCACGGCGCCGTAGTTCAATTTGAACGCGAGGTAATATCCAACCGGAATTCCGATCACCCAATAAGCGAAAACCGTTACCAGCAGCGGCTTTTTCGTGTCCTTCATCCCGCGCAGAATTCCCAAATCGGTCGCTTGCGCGCCGTCAAAAATCTGGAAAAAGCCGGCGATAATCAAAAGTTGCGAGGCGAGGGCGAGAACGTTTTCGTTATCGTTGTAAAAAGTCGGTAAAATTCCCCTTAGCGTAAAGAAAAGAGAAGCGGTAATTAAAGTAAAACCGGCGGAGATTGCCAGCGCGGAAAATCCGGCGCGCCTTACTTTTTCAGCCGATTTCATTCCGTAGGCTTCGGCGACTCTTATTGATCCGGCGGAAGAAATTCCGAGAATAACCATGTAAGTAACCGAAGATAAATTTATCGCTATCTGGTGCGCGGCAAGCTGATAGCTGCCAATCCATCCTATCATTACCGCGGCAAATGAAAAAGCGGCGACTTCGAAGAAATATTGAAAGCCGGAAGGAAGTCCGATTTCTAAAATTTTCTTCATTAATTTTATGTCGGTTTTTTTACTGAAAAATCCCGCGAGGTAGATTTTAAATCTTTCGGATTTGTGAATGTAAACCAGCATGGCAATCATCATAAGGCTGCGAGTAAACAGAGTGGCTATTCCCGCGCCTTTCAAACCCAATGCGGGAAAGCCGAGATTTCCGAAAATCAGAATCCAATTAAAAAAAGCGTTTGCAAAATTTGCGAAGATGGCGATATACATCGGCGGACTGACGAACGAAAGCCCTTCGGAAAAACTTCTATGATTTTGAAAAAGGAGCATTGGGATAACCGAGAAAGAGAGAACGCGCAGATATACCGCGGCTTCGCGCGTTACGTCAGGCGGCTGATTGAGAAAGCGGAGAAAATCAGCCGCAAAATAGAGAACGGCAAAAAGGATTATCCCGATGAAAAAGTTTAAAATAAATCCTTCGCGCAGAACCGTTCCGCACTCCTCGTTGTCGCCCGAACCTTTTGCAATTGCCGTTAACGGAGTTACCGCAAACGCCACGCCGAAACCGATAACGAGAATCAGAAAGAAAATTCCCGTTACAAGCGAAGCCGCGGCAAGCGGAACGGCGCCGACCTGCCCAACCATCATGCTGTCCACAACGCCCATCGCAATGTGACCCAACTGCCCAATTGAAACCGGCGCGGCGAGTTTTATCGTATCGGATAATTCTGATTTATAGATGTTCTTCATTTTCATTTCATTTTACCCGGGGCAAATGTAAATACCGATTCTGTATTTAAAAACAAATCCGGCAGAATGGATGAAAGGGTGTATGGATGAAAACAATACTCTAAATACTTTTCATCCAACCATACAACCATACAATCATTCACCCATTCAATCATTCTTTTTTAATCGGTTTTTTCTCATAATTTGTTCTCTTAACTCTACAAAATAATTCTTTACAAATAAGTAATTATTTTTCTTTTAAGATTAAATCTATGAATATTTTAACATTTTTTTATATTTTGTAATATTAATAGTTTGCTAACAGGCAGACTAACCTTTCTAGCCAAAAAATACGAGGGACTTATGGGTATTTTCAACTCAAAAGCCAACGAAGAGATTGAACGTCTTATTGAAGAGAACGAGGAACTTAAAAACCGGATTCACGCCCTCCTCCAAAAACAAAGCGCACACGAAGAATTTGAAAACAAACTTTCCGAAGCCCGTCAAGAACTTTCGGAAATATCGGTTGAAGAGCGCGGAATTGAAACCCGCATAAGGCATCTTGAAGGGGAAGAAAACGAAAAGAGCAAACAAGTTGACGAGTTAAATCAAAAAATTTCGGAACTCGAAGAAATTCGCGAAAATCTTGCGAATACGATTAGCGGATACGAAAATGAAATTCAGAATATAGAAAGCAATACGACTAAATATTCCGAAGAAAGGGAAAAAATTGAACGCGAATTATCGGAAAAAGAAGAGAGATTAAACGAACTGACTGAAAAGGTTTCCGAATTGGAAAACCGCTCGCAGCGTCTTGATACGGAGGTTTCCGAACTTGAGCATAAAGCCGACGAACTACGGCAGTCGGATACGGAACTGGAATTAAACAGAAGGGAATTGGAAGAAATTGAAGATAAACGGAAGGAATTGGAAGCAACCATCGAAGCGTTAAAGACCGAAAAGGACGAGTTGAGCGGCGCGGTTGAAGCGCTTCGCGAGGAAGAGGAAAAACATCGCGAAAAGACCGATGAAATATCCAAACTTCTTTCGGAAAAAGAAACCGAACTTTCCGTGTTAAGCGAAAAAATTTCGATGAGCGAAGAAGTTAAAAATAATTTGGAATCGAGTCTTTCGTCGCTCGTGACGGAGCTTACGGAAAAAGACAAATTATTCAACGAGTATTCGCAGAAAAAAGAACAGATTACAAGCGAGATTCTTGAAAAGCAAAAACTTCTCGGCGACGTAAAAACGCAATTGGATTTCAACTCCGAACAGTTTGACAAACTTAAAAATGAAATTGAAGAAAAAGAAAATTATATTAATTCGCTTCAAAATGAAATTAGAAAATTCGAGCAGCTGAGCGCCGAGATTCACGAAGAGACTTTAAAAAAACGGGAAGAAGAAGAAAAGCTGAACGGCGAATTAAATTTGATTAGAGAAAAGATTTCGGAAGCGGAAAACAGAAAATTCAAGTTGGAAGAAAGTCACATAGAAGTTGAAAAAAGTTTCTCGGCTTCGATGGAAAAATACGGCGAAGAAATAAACGCCGCCAATGCGAAACTAACCGATCTAAAAGAACGGCTTTTGCGGCGGGATAAAGATCTTTCGGAGAAGGAAAAAACTCTGCTGGATAAAATCACGCAAATTGCGGAATATACGGGAATTGTAAAAGTCCTTACGAAGGAACAAACCACAACGCAGGACCTGGTGAATTCGTTGAAGAAAGAGCTGAACGAAACGCGCGAAAATTTGATTTCGCAGAAAGAAAAAGAAGCGAACCAGAAAACGTATTTTCAGGAACTCCGCTCAGAAACGGAAGTCGTTCTTGCGAGGAAAAGCGAAGTGGAAAAGGAACTTCAAACGCTCCTCGAAAAAGTGAACTCCGATTATCAAAGCGCTTTCGAGAAAAAAGAAGCGATTTTTAAAGAATTGATTCAATCCGAAAATAAACTCGCCGAACTTGCGGAAGAAATTTCATCCCAAAAAGATGAATTGAAAACTCTGCAGGAGCAGATTGCCGAACGCGCCGTAGCCAAGGAAGAAAGCACGGCGAAAATTTCGCAGTTGATTGCAATGGAAAAACAAATACAGAACAGAATTGAACAATTTAAGAAAGAGATGGTTGTTTTGGATATCCCGGAAGAACCGGACGCCGGGGAGCAAAACGGCGACGCTCCGGAGTTGGAAAACAGCGAAGATAGCGAACCCGCTTCGGAAGAAACAGAAGAAACAAACCATGATTTGAAAGACGAAGAAAATAATTCTTCCGAGTCTTCCGATGAAAATCAAGACAAAGAAGACAAAGAAAACGGGTAATTATATTCTTAATTTGAGAAAATGTTCTCGTTTGTAAACAGAAAGTTTAATTATTGTTGATTTTCTTCGATTATCCGTATGAAAAATTTGGTATGCTTATTGATTTACTAAAATAAAAAATAATAAAATGAAAAAAAAAATCCGCGTTAATATATTATTTCCGATTGCTTCATTATTTCTGTTTATGGCAGTTTCATCGTTTACAGTTCCGTCCGCTAATCGTCGGGTCGCTCCTCCCGATACGCTGCTATACAAAAAAAACGTCAATTATCAGCATGAAATAGACCTTTATAAAATAAACAAAATCAAACAGGCGGATATTGTGATGCTCGGCAATTCGCTTACGCATGGAGCAAACTGGAATGAACTGCTGGGAAGAAAAAGCGTTATTGAAAGAGGAATTGTAAGCGATGTTGTCGAGGGGTTTTACCACAGAATGAGCTACGTTTACAAGCTGAACCCTAAAATCGTATTTGTTTTAGGCGGATTGAACGATATTTTCAGTTGGGTCCCGGTGGAAGAAATTTACAAATATTATGTGAAAATAATTAACGGATTGAAATCGAGAAGAATAATTCCCGTTATTCAGTCCACGCTTTACGCCGGAAAAAGTTGGGGGAAAGCATGGATTAAGAAAAATCATCCCGAATTGAACGTAGCTAAGTATAACGCCGGCAGAAACGACGAAGTCGATAAACTTAACAGAATGCTTAAAAATTTCGCAAGAGTTAATAAAATTGATTTTATCGACTTAAATCCTCTGATGAGCCGCGGACATTATCTAAAACCCGAACTGACTTATGACGGCGTTCACTTAAAAGCGGCGGGATATAAAATTTGGGCTAAAGAAGTTGATAAAGTTTTAAGAAAACACAAACTATAAAAACTTATGCCGGGCAGTTGGCATAAAATAGAAACGTAAAATTAATTTTTTAAACCAGTTATTCGAAAGGAGACAGTAAATGTCCTCAGATAATAAAAATGTTTTTCAAAAGCCGTTAAAAATTGTCGTATATGTAATTCTAATTTTGTTTGCGGTTTCATTTCTTCCGAAAGATCAGGAAATAGCCGGAATTCAAATTAAATATGTTGACATACTTTCCGACTTGAAACCGAGCGACGAAGGACAAAACAGCGAAGAAACCGAAAAAATAAAAAGTGAAAATATTCAATCGGACGACGGATTTATCGATCCGGACTATGTCGCTCCCGATACGTCTTCAGACGACGGATTTATTGACCCGGATTATGTAGAACCCGACACTTCTTCCGAAGACGGATTTATTGATCCCGATTATGTGGCTCCGGATACGCTTTCGATGAATGAAAAAATGGGGAAAATGCAAGTCAGCTCAGCCTCTTTTGGTTTCATCGAATATTTTTATGAAAAAGCCGAAAATCTTTTAAATGGAGAAACGGCGAAAAACGACGCGCTTAATTATTCGTCGGGAATTAAACTTCGTCCGCAGCCGATTACCGGAAACGTTGCGCAGCTGAAGGGCTTTTTCAAAGCGCTAAAAAACTCCAAAAAAAAACAGGTTAGAATTGCGCATTACGGCGATTCTATTATCGAGGGAGATTTGATTACCGCCGATTTCAGACAAAGAATGCAGAGCAAATTCGGCGGAAAAGGAGTCGGGTTCCTTTCAATTACGTCGCAGGATATTCAGTTCCGCGTTACGACAAAACAGTCTTTTTCAAAAACGTGGAAAACGGGTTCGATTTTTGCAAACAACTCCTCCCGCCTCCCAATCGGCATTGCGGGGACCGTTAACGTTCCGAAAGGAAAAAGCTGGGTGGAGTTTAAGGCTTCCAGAAATTTCCGAACGGTAAAAACTTTCACCGAAGCCCGTTTGTTTTACAGCGATGCGAAAAAATCTTCTATTACTTACTCGTTCAAAGGCGGAAAATCGGGGAAAGAAAATTTAAGAACCGGAAAGGGTCTTCATGAAACCGTTTTGAGAGCGGGCAGAACGGTTTCGGAATTAAAAATTGAATTTCCCGAAAAAGAACAAGCATATTTCTACGGCGTTAGTCTCGAAAGCGGTAACGGAGTTTACGTCGATAACTTTCCGCTCAGAGGAAATTCAGGCGTAGATATTCAGAAGATTGACGACGCGTTACTGAAATCATTTTCAAAAAAGATGAATTACCAATTGATTATTCTCCAATTCGGACTGAACGCCGCCGGCACGGCGAAAAGCGATTTCAGCTGGTACGAACGCGAAATGGTTAAAGTGATAAATAAACTGAAAAAAGATTTTCCAAAAGCGGGCATTCTTCTTATAGCGGTTGAAGATAAAAGCGAAAAGAAAGGAACTCAGTTTATTACCGACCCGGTTGTGCTGAAATTGCTCGAAGCTCAAAAAAATATTGTTCGAAAAACAAAAGTTGCGTTTTGGAATTTATTCGAATCGATGGGCGGAAAAAATTCGATGCCTAAATGGGTGAATTCAAATCCTCCGCTGGCTTTTAAGGATTACACGCACTTCAACGGTCAGGGCGCAAAGAAAGTTGCGGAAATGCTCGCCGACGCATTATTGCAAGCGTATAAAAAATACGGAAAGTAATCGGGAAAAATCATGAATTCATTCTTCGATAGATTTTTTGAATTGTTAAAATACAATCCGGTGGAGCCGATATTATTTAATACCGGCTTCTTTCTTTTCTTCTTCCTTCTGGTGCTGATTTTTAACCAGCTTTTTGTGAACAGCAAAAGAGCGCGGATTATCTTTATGCTGACCGCTTCGCTCTATTTTTACTACAAATCGAGCGGAATGTTTTTCGTCCTCGTGATTATCAGTTCCATTATCGATTATATTGCCGGGCTGTCTATTTACCAAAGCGATTCAAAAGGGAAGAAAAAGCTATTCCTTATTCTCAGCATTATTACAAATCTGGGAATACTCGGTTACTTTAAATATACTAATTTTTTCCTCGAAACATTGAATTCTCTCGGAGCGGGGAATTTCCAGCTCCAGGATATTTTTCTTCCGGTCGGAGTTTCGTTTTTTACTTTTCAATCAATGAGTTACACAATCGATATCTATCGCGAAAGGTTCAAGCCGGAGAAGAACTTTTTCGACTTTCTCTTTTTCGTCTCTTTTTTCCCTCAGCTTGTCGCCGGGCCTATAGTTCGCGCGGCTGATTTTCTGCCGCAAATTCATAAACCGGTTTTCGTCACTCAAAAAGATTTGGGCAGAGCTTTCTTTTTGATAATTGCCGGCTTGATGAAAAAAGCGATTATCGCCGATTACATAAGCATTAATTTTGTCGATAGAGTTTTCGAATGGCCTACAAGATTTACGGGCGTTGAAAATCTGATGGCTCTTTATTCATATACGCTTCAGCTTTATTGCGATTTTTCCGGATATTCCGATATGGCGATAGGAATCGCTCTTTTACTTGGCTTCCGACTGCCGGATAACTTTAACGCGCCGTATAAATCATCGACTATTACGGAGCTGTGGCAGAGATGGCATATCTCGCTTTCTTCTTGGTTGAGAGATTATCTTTACATTCCTCTCGGCGGAAACAGAAAGGGAAATGTTCGAACGTATGTTAATCTTTTGCTCACAATGTTAATCGGCGGACTTTGGCATGGCGCTTCGTGGCGGATGGTTATTTGGGGCGGCATTCACGGAACCGCTCTTGCGGTCGAGCGGTTTTTCCGCATACCGGAAAAAATCGGTAAAAATTGGGCGTATAAAATACTCGGTATTTTCATTACGTTCCATATATGGGCTTTCTCGCTAATATTTTTCCGCGCTCAGTCTTATGAACTCGGCGGTCAAATGATCAATCAGATTTTCAATTATTTTAACGGAGAAGTTTTTATGCAGTTTGTTAAAGCGTCTCCCATTGTTTTCGGACTGGTTGTAATTGGATTTGTAACTCATTATTTACCGCTGAAGTGGGAAATGAAAATGAAAGAGACGCTCGCAAAAATGCCGGATTGGCAGAGAGCTTTCATATTGGCGTTTGTTATTTGGCTCGTGGCTCAATTTAAATCGGCGGATATTCAACCGTTTATCTATTTCCAATTTTAGAATTGACGAGCGGACGACGAATATTAATCGCTCATGTTACGCGGTATTTTAATACGAGTCGAAAACAACAAATAATTGTGTGACATGAGTTAATCAACCAACTCATGGAACTCATAAATTTGTGTAATAAAATAAATTACGGCAATTAGTTAAGATTACTCTTTAATATAATTTAAGATAATCTTATATTATAGAGTTAATTTTAGTCTATTTTTTTAACTTAGGGAAAAACCGTTTGATTTCTTCCCCGAAAATATCGGAAAATTCAAATAAATATCGCCTGAAAAATCTTATCTCGATAGCCGTCGGATTTCTTTTTATTTTTTCCCTTTCTTTATCCGCTCAAAACAAACCGGTGGAACAGGGATTCAAAGAAGCGGCAAAGAAACACATGGAAGCGGGAAGATACGGCGAAGCTATCGACCTGCTGAATAAATATATTTCGCAAAATCCGCAAAGAGCGGACGGATATAATCTTCGCGGACTTTCATTTGAAAAACGAAAGGAATATCAAAAAGCGGTTCTCGATTTTAGAAGAGCGCGTAAATTGGCAAAGAAAGACGAATTGCCCAAAATTTTGGAGAACTTGAACCGAACAATAAAAGTTTGGCACGCGCAGCTCAGGAAAAAAATTGAAGGGCATGAAAGAGAAATTGCAATCGACCCGACAAAACCCGTTAACTATCTCGAAATCGGAAAATCATACCGCTGGCTGGAAGAATGGGATAACGCCGAAACATGGTATGACAAATATTTGGCAATGGACGATAACGCTTCGCCGGACGAAATTATCCGCTATACCGAAATTCTTACGCACACGGGGCATCTGGTTAAAGGCGAAAAAATATTAAAAAAATACGTTGAAAGATATCCCGACGACTGGCGGCTTTGGAGCCGTTACGGTTATTTTACTCTTTGGCTGGGGAAATATAAAATCGCTCAACATGCTTTCGAAACGGCGCTAAGTTTCAAACCGTTTTTTAAAGAAGCGCAAGACGGGCTTGATTCAGCCAAAAGACAAGCATACGTTACCGAATATGACCCGCGTTCTTTCGAACGGGAATTCCCAATCGACAGATATTATCGCATCGTAAAAAAAAATCCGGGCGATTACGAAACCCGCTTCAAACTGGTTGATGCATTAATCAAAGCCGAAAGAATGGAGGAGGCTCTGCAGCAGCTTCAGAAAATCGGAGTCAATCACAGCGACGACCCTCGTTACCAGGAAAAACTCGATTATGTGCAAAATTACAGAGATCAAGTATATCAGCAGAAGATTGATTATTACCAGAAGAAATTGGATGAAAATCCTCAGGATAAAACCGCGGTCTCAAAACTAGCCGAATATTACAGCAGACTTGAAGATTACGATACCGCTTACCAAATTCTAAATGATTATTTTGATCAAGTCCCCGATGAAACCGATCAGAAGCTCCGTTACCAATACGCTAAAGTCGCCGCTTGGGCAAGGGATTTTGACAAGGCTATTGAAATCATGGACGCGCTTTTAGAAGACCAGCCCAATAATCTTGATTACCAGTTGTTCCGCGCCCAGATTTCGGTTTGGCACAACGTTGATATCGATTTGGCGCGCGAATACTTGAATAACGTTCTTGAAAAAGAACCGAATAATGTGGAAGCGCTAATCTCTATGAGTTCGCTGAATTTAATTGATAAGGATTACGACGCCGCTCAGGAAAAAGCCGATAAAGTACGTGAACTTGACCCTTCGAACGATCAGCTTGACGTTCTTCAATCGCGCATAGACTTTGAAAAAATGCGTTTCGAAGAAGAACAATTGTACAAAATATTAAATGAAGGGCGCGAACTGGTTATTGACGGCAACTGCGAAGAAGCTCTCCCGTTTTACGAAGAATATATGTCCGAAGCGGAACCTAATTCGCTTATTCAAAAAGAATACGGCGACGTTCAATTCTGCGCCGGCAACTACGAAGACGCCCTGACGCAATATGACGACGTTCTTTCGCAAGGTTACAATTACGACGCGGCGCTGAACCGCGGGAAAGTTTTATACGCTATGGGCGATTCGCTCGCCGCTATCGAATCGTTCAGAGGATTGGTTGAAGAAGAACCGGAAGAATTTGAACCGCGGCTCTATCTCGGCGACTCTTACGCAAAAGCTACTTACTACGATTCGGCGCGCGCCGTTTACGATACGCTTTTAACGTGGGACCTCGATTCAACCGAAACGGCAATGGTTCAACAGAGAATTGAATGGCTGCCGGTTAAGGGTATTAATGCCATTCTTTCGACGTTTCCGAATTATGTCGGGTTATCTCCTTCGTTTAATTATTATTCCGACAATCTAAGTTTCCGCTATTCCAACTTCGGCGTAAGGATGGAATTGGGTATTGCGCAATTTTTAGCTTTCGGAGTTTCCTATTCAAAACACAATCTCTACGCAAACAGGGAAAGTTTGCTCGATTCGATTCTAACCATTCAATCTGAGAACGGCGACTATTTTACGGGGAGAAGAACGTTCACTTCGTTTAAAGGGCATATCTATTTGACGATGACTGAAAAATTCAGAGCGGGCGCCGGTTTCGGAACGCTGAACGGTCCAAACG
Organism: Chlorobiota bacterium; assembly: GCA_013151245.1. GTDB lineage: Bacteria > Bacteroidota > Ignavibacteria > Ignavibacteriales > Melioribacteraceae > JAADIR01. Next base: position 9,344 of record JAADIR010000166.1, on the reverse strand, counting down.
CCGACTCCACGCCGGAGCGCGATATGTTCATCAGATACGAAAATAAAGACGTCTTTATGATCGGGGCGAATTATCTCAATACCGATGCGGCAATTGTGCTTTATTCTCCTTATCTGATTGACACAAGAATGCGCGCCAGCTACTGGGGAATTGACGGGTATTATCAGCATAAATCCGGTCTTCGTTTGCAGTCGCATTTTGATTATATTCAAGTGAACGACGGGAACGAAGGGAATAATTTTTGGATCAGAATCGGGAAGCATTTCCTGGATTATTTTAAAGCCGGTTACGAATACTGGTTTATTAATTGGGGCTACGATTCTCCCTATTATTATTCGCCGAGTAATTTTGAATCGCACAGTTTTTGGTTTGAAGCGGATTTAGAAGACAGCGAGGAATTTAAACTCTATCTCGACGGTAAAATGGGCTACATTCCGCAAAGCGATTTCGTTCTTCTGCAGGGCGGAATTAGAGGCGATTATAATCCTTTTGAAAGATTGACAATTACGGGACGTTTGGGCGCCGGAACGACGTCCAGAGATAATTCAACTTATAAATTCTTCTCCGCAAGTCTTTCGGCTTACTGGACGGTCTTTTAGAATTCCACTGATAAATGGATAATGGATAATTGAGAATGGAGAATTTCGATTGAGGCTTAAAATGGGAGCGGGTATTCTCTTGTTTTATTAAAACAAAGCGGTTCCAAGAAGTTTAACTCGTGGTTTTCCTATTCCCGCGCAAAACGGAATTAAACGGCGCGCAAACTATTTCGGCTTTATTGCGTCCAATTAGAAAAAGAGAGAATAAAATTGTCGCGTAATAAATTCAGAAAGATATTTGACCTTTACACAAGCGATTTAAGCTTTCAGGAAATCGAACGCCTCATCAAAAGAGACGCCGCGGAAGTTTACGAATTTTTCAAAAACGACATTCCTAAAGAAGAAGGCGAAAAGAAAAATAAGTTTACGCGCGCCTTTATTTTCATGCGAAGTCTCTTCAACGCTTTTATCATGCGGCTTTCGCCGGCTAGAAGAATTTTTTATCTCGTGGCGGTTTTAACTTTCCTCATAGGATATTTGAATCAAATTAATTCCTATTTGCTTATTTCTTTTATAATTGTGAATATTCTTTTAGCGTTTGAACTTGCCGACAAGCTGCTCACAAAAGACGAACTCACAATCGCCCGTAAAATTCAAACCGGACTTATGCCTAAAAATCCGCCGAAGCTGGAGAAGTTTGAAATATCCGCCTATTACGAAGCGGCAAAAGAGGTCGGCGGCGATTATTACGATATTATTCAATCCAACGGAAAAACGATTTTACTCGTAGGCGATATTTCGGGCAAAGGAATGGCGGCGGCGATTTACATGGTGCGCGTTCAAGCGATAATTCATACTCTGCTTTCAAGGGTTGACAATATTAAAGACCTGATGATCCGTTTGAAATCCCTTTTCGATCAGAAACTGCTGCCCGAATATTTTTTGACTCTTATCGCCGCCTCAATCAACGAGGACGATTCAATCAACTTATGCAGCGCGGGACACCAGCCCGCAATTTATTACAAGAAATCCGAAGAGAAAATTTATGAGCTTAACCCAAAGGGCATTGGACTCGGCTTAAACGACCACGGCGCTTTCGAAAAAATATTAGAAATGCAAAACGTAAAACCGGAGAGCGGAGATATATTTTTGTTCTACACCGACGGCTTGAACGAGGCGATGGACTGCGCCGACAACCAGTTTGGAATTGAAAGAATAAAAAATCTCATCGCTTCGAACCATGATCTCTCGGCAAAAGAAATTAACATAAAAATTAGATCCGCGCTCGATCAATTCTGCTGCGAAGACGCCAAGCGGGACGACCTTTCCATGATTGTGCTGAAAATGAAAAACAATGAATAACGAACAATTTCGGAATTGCAGAATTGTTTAAATGTTAAATTGTTTTAGCGTGGGCAAAACAACGAAGTTATTTTCCGCCAAAAATTATTAATCCTTTGTTATTTCTATAGCCCGCGGCAAACGCGCCGCTCTCTTTTTCAGCGCCCGTGCGGAAAGAAGCGCGATCGACAGGGAAAGGAATTTATTAATCGCGGATTTTATTTTAAGTTGAAATGTTTTTTGAAAATAAGATTATGAATTTTTGGGAGATTCCGTTTCGAAAATTAGAATGTTCGTATTGCGGGCGAATTTCCTCTAACTTCCACCCTCTCGCGTCTTCTCGGTTTTACGCCTTCGTTTCTACGTTTCACGTTAAATATTACTAAATTTCGAAACATTTTAAAAAAAAGTTGAGACTCTGAATGACCGCGTTAAAAACATTGTTGAATTATTCTCCCGAAAAATTTATTTCTTTTTTAGAGAACGAAGGAATATTTAAATTTTATTTCGCTTATGACGACAAAAAGAAAAAGCTGATCGCTTCTCATGAAATTCTTCAGCCGCTTGCCGATTATTTCTCGAAAGATAAAAGAGATTTCCTCGAACACGAGGGAATGTTTTTTCAGGTTAGCGCAAGCTATCCCGTTATTCTCGGAGCTTTTGTACATAGCGCTTACCGCGGACAGGCGGCAGGCGGCGTTAGATTTTGGCAATATGATTCAATCGAAAATTATTTCCGCGACGGACTGCGGCTTTCGAAAGGAATGACGAGAAAAAACGCTCTTGCCGGACTTTGGTGGGGCGGCGGAAAAGGAGTAATGACGCTTCCGGAATCGATCGATAAAACAAATCTCGATTTCCGCGCGGCTGTTTACAGAGAATACGGCGAATTCATCTCGTCAATAAACGGATGTTACGTTACAGCCGAAGACGTAGGGACGAGCGTTGACGACATGGCTAACGTTTTTTCCGGAACGCGCTTTACAACGTGCATTCCTCCGTATCTCGGCGGAAGCGGCAATCCTTCGGTTCCCACGGCTCGCGGAGTCGTTGCGGGAATGGAAGCCGCGCTTGAATCGCTTAAGATGGAAACGCTCGAAGGGAAAACAATTGCCGTGCAGGGAATGGGGCACGTAGCCGAACCATTAATCGGCTTCTTGTTTGAAAAAAAAGCAAAAGAAATTATCGCCGTCGATATTTTCCCCGAAACGGTTGAAGCGGTTAAAAAGAAATTCGCCGGACTCCGTTTGAAGGCAAGCGCAGTTAAACCGGGAGACTTTTCAATTTTGAAAACCAAGTGCGACATACTCGCGCCGTGCGCCACGGGAGCCGTTCTCAATCCGAAAACAATTCCGTCAATTAAAGCTAAAATTATCTGCGGCGCGGCAAACAATCAACTCGCAGATTCCGAACGCGACGACAAAGCTCTTTTCAAAAAAGGAATTCTTTACGTTCCCGATTTTCTTACGAACAGAATGGGAATTGTGAACTGCGCCAACGAACAATACGGATATCTGAACAACGATCCGCTGATCGAAAATCATCTAAGCAAAGATTGGGAACATTCAATTCATCAAACCGCGATGCGAGTTTTCAAAGAATCGAAACGGAAGAAAGAACCGACCGGGAAAATCGCAATCGCGCAGGCGGACAAACTTTCTCTGGTTCCCCATCCGATTTTCGGAAGGCGCGGAAAAGAAATTATTAAGTCGCTGGTTGAAAACAAATGGCATGAATAATCACATGGCGGCTAAGCCGCAATTATAAACGTTGAATGATCTCAAATTCAATAAAGACAAAGTCATTTCGACCAAAGCGGAGCGGAGAAATCTTTTGCAACGTTCGTATAAATGAATTTAACTTTTAGATAATTGTTTTAAAAACGCTAAGGACTAAACGGATCATGGAAATAAAATCATTTCAAGAATTTTACGCGGAGGATTTCAGCCATTGCTACGGCTGCGGAACCAACAACGAACGCGGCTATCACATAAAAACGTATTGGGACGGCAACGAAACGGTAAGTAAATTCAAACCGAAACCGTATCATACCGCGCTGCCGGGTTACGTGTATGGAGGTTTGCTCGCTTCTCTGATCGACTGCCATTCCACCGGAACAGGCTCCGCGGCGTTATACGGAAATCTTCCCGATGAGGAAAAAGGGGAATATTACCCGCGCTGCGTAACGGCTTCTCTGAAAGTGGATTTTTTGAAACCCACGCCGATTGACTGCGAACTTGAGCTTCGAGGTAAAATTAAGGAACTGAAAGGAAGAAAGGTAATTGTCGAAGTTGATCTTTTTGCTAAAGGGGAAATTTGCGTAAAGGGAGAAGTTGTGGTTCTGCAAGTCCCCGACGATTGGCGCCCTAAATAGATTTTGGAACGAATTGAATAGAACTGAAAACATTTCGTATGACGCCGACGGACTAACTTTCAAAAAGATATTTTATTTTTGGCTGCCGCTGGCGGGGACTTGGCTGATGATGTCGGTCGAAGGTCCGTTTCTTGCGGCGGTAATTGCGCGCATGGCGGAACCGAAGATAAATCTCGCCGCTTACGGCGTGTCGTTCGCTTTCGCGCTTGTGGTGGAATCGCCGATAATAATGATAATGAGCGCGGCGACCGCTTTGGTGAAAAGCCGCAATTCATATTTAAAGCTGAGAAACTTTACTTACGCGCTAAATTTTTTGATCACCGGATTGATGCTGGTTTTTCTAATTCCTCACATATTTTATTTCATCACGGAAAAATTAATCGAGCTGCCTCACAACCTCGCGCATTTGACATACGTGGCTGTCGCGCTTCTTCTTCCATGGCCCGGCGCAATCGGCTATAGAAGATTCTTCCACGGCGTACTAATAAAAAACGGTCTGACAAAGCGGGTGGCTTACACGACTGTCATACGGATTTTTTCTATGTCGGCTACGGCGTTGACTCTTTACCATTTCAGCGCTCTGCACGGGGTTTACGTCGGAGCCATTTCTCTTTCGACGGGCGTTACGGCCGAAGCAATTGCGGCAAGACTTTTCGCGGCAAAGATTGTAAAAAAAATTCTTTCGGAACAAAGCGAAACCGACGATCCGGAATATTTTTTCATCGGAAAATTTTATTATCCGCTGGCGCTCACGGCGATGCTTTCTTTGGGAGTAAATCCAATCGTAACTTTCTTTATGGGGCAAAGCCGCATGCCTATTGAATCTCTCGCCGTTTTGCCGGTGATAAATTCGCTCGTTTTCATTTTCAGAAGTTTCGGTCTTTCGTTTCAGGAAGTTGCAATTGCGCTTATGGGAGAAAAAGGAGAGAACTATTTGAAATTGAAAAACTTCGCGCTTGCCGTCGGAAGCGCCGTAACCGCTGCGCTTTTGCTGATTGCGTTTTCGCCGGCGGCGGAATTCTGGTTCGAAACCGTTTCCGGCTTATCCGAAGAACTTGCCCGCTTTGCCGAAACGCCGCTGATGATTATGTCCCTTATGCCCGCGTTCACTTTTCTGATATCGTTTCAGCGTTCGATATTGGTAGCCGCAAATAACACATCGCCGATAACCTTTGCGACTTTGATCGAAGTTTCCTTAATAGTGCTGACAATGTTTGTCGGCATAAAATATTTAGACGCGTACGGCATTATCGCCGCGATTTCGGCTTACATGCTCGGCAGACTCGGAGCAAACATTTATTTGTTTAAACCGTTTTTTAAATCGGTGAACAAATTACAAGAATAAAATGGCGGCGTTTAGCTTGCTTGTTTTACAATCATAAAAGATAAATTCATTTCCGCCGAGCGGCGTTTGTTTTGAAACTTCCAGCGAGAAGACGAGCCGGTAACATTCAGTTGTTTTTAATTTTTATCCTCAGCCAATCGGGAAGTTTCGCCGGACGCGGTTTCCGTCCGTAAAACAAATCGTCGAGTTTTACGGCGAGCGCTCTAAAAATAGAAGAATTTTTGATTCCGAGACGAACCGTATTATGTAGAATATTATCGGGATGCGAATAAGGGCAAACGCTGACGCATCTACCGCAGTCCGTTCCCAGCGAAGTCCAAAGGGTGAAACATGCCTCCGGATTAATTCGCCATCTTTTAATTCCGCCGGTTTCTTTCATTTCGCCGAAAGGAATCGCTTTACCGGGGCAAGCGGCGGCGCACTTTTCGCACTTCGCGCAGAAATCGATCATCGAATAGTCGTTGAGCGGTTTGCCCGTAACCAGCGGCAAATTAGTCGTAACGACCGATATTCTCACTCTCGGTCCGAGTTTAGGCGTCATCAGCAGACCCATTCTGCCAATCTCGCCCAGCCCGGCGTCGCGCGCAACGAGAGGGCAAATAACCTCGTAGTTTCCGTCAATGTGGGCTCGCGCTTCGTAGCCCAAATTTCTAATGAATTTTGCGACCTGCAAAGCGATTTTCCCCGATTCAAGATACTGCCTACCCGATTCCATTATCATGCTTCCGGAAGGCGCGGAACTAACCATTTCCTTCGCCATTTCTACCGTAAACGCTATCGCGTATTTATGATTATTTACAACCTTCTTCCCGTATCTCTCGCTGCGACCGCCTACGGAATAAAGATGATACTCTTTTAACGCGGTAACGCCGCAATCGACTGCGCCGAGTTTTTTTGACCAGCGTTTGATATAATTTGAAATTTCTTCCGGATCGACCGGTATTTTGTTTTTGCTTTTCTCCCCGTTTACAAAATCGCGCAATTTTTCGATAGTTTCAAAACTTGCGTCGGCTGAAGCGAAATGAAACGGATTATACTGAGTCGTTCCGGGCTCAAGCAGACCGGATTGAGATCTGAAATTATCGTCCAATTCTTTCTTGTCGGGATTTCTTGAATAGTAATTTTCAAAATTTTCCGAATCCGGCTCAAGTTCACTTCGGGAGAACATTATGTCTCTTTCGTCCTGTTTTTGCGCGGGAATTGTTTGCCGGTAATTTTTGTTTTTTCCTATCGGCAAAAGAACGACAACTACAAAACCGCCGATCAAAATAAAGAGGGCAATTGTTATCTCGTTTTTAAAAGCGAAATCAAATAAAGCGAGCGATAGAAACGGAAGCGGCGAAACTATTGTCAAAAGAGAAAATCTTTTTACCGCAAAAGCTTCATTTTCTTTAAGTGAAATAAATGCCGCCGTCGAAAAAAGTAAAAACGCCGACGCTGAAAAAAAGTATAAAATAATATTAATCAATTGTTTTTCGATTGCTTTGCATTTTCAATAATTCAAAAGATATCCGGATTAAAATCCGCCAAATGTTTTTGTTTATATTATTTAACTTAAGCCATCCGAAAGTCGGGACAAAAATAATAACAAACCGTTAATCCGACAAATAACGCCGCGGCAATTTCAGCCAAATCATCAACCGGATTAACTTTAACGATCTCTCGGACAAAGATAATTCTACTCTAACTTAGAAACGGTTATTTTTCCCGCGGCGCTTTCAGTCAAATATTTATTTCAAATGCCGGATGTTTTTTATTAATTTTATCTCTTAAAACGAGGGCTATAAATTTAAAACCGGAACGCTAATGAAAAACTATTTTACTTTAATAATATTGTTGCTTTTTCAATTATCATTATTCGCGCAAACATCGGTAAGCGGAAATCAATCGGGAACGTGGACGTCGGCGAATTCTCCTTACTTAGTTACCGGAGAAATCATAATCCCCGCAGGACAAACGCTTACAATCGAACCCGGCGTTGAAGTTAATTTTCAAGGACATTTTAAGCTCGCCGTTGACGGAACTTTAATTGCCGCCGGAACGGAAACCGACAGCATTTTTTTCACAACCGATAATGTTGCCGTCGGGTGGAGCGGAATAAGACTTACCGAATCGCAAACCGGAAGCGCTCTCGCATATTGCGGCATTAAATACGGAAAGACAAGTCTCGGCGATTTTCCCGATCAGCACGGCGGCGGCGTGATGATGAACAATTGCGACGCTACTATCGATCATTGCCTATTTTATAGCAACGAAGCGCAGGCAAGCGATCATGGAATGGGCGGCGCAATTTACGGATTGAACACGACTGCCGCCACGCAAATTACGAATTGTGATTTTATCGACAACGATGCTTACGCGGAAGGAGGCGCGATAAAACTTTCCGGCGATACCGGAGCCGCTATTGATAACTGCGCTTTTTTAAATAACGCGGTTTTATACGGCGGCGGCGGGGTTTGTTTATACGGCTGCTACAATACAAATATTTCAAACAGTCTTTTTGCCGGAAATGTAACGAGTTATGCAAGCGGCGGCGGAGTTTACGTAGAAGGATACAGCGCGGGAATAGTATTCGCAAATTGCACAATAACAGAGAACGAAGCCGCGGGCGGCGACGGCGGAGGAGTAGATATAGTTTACTCGGACGCTTCATTTACAAATACAATTATTTATAACAATCCCGGCGCGTACAGCGACGATTTATATCTCGAATTCAGCTCGGCGGAAGTTAATTATTGCAATCTAACCATGCCCGACGACGCAACCGGCGCAAACAATATCGACGCCGACCCGAAATTTACCGACGCCGCAAACGGAGATTATTCCCTGCGTTACGATTCTCCGTGCATCGACGCGGGAACGGGCGATTACGTTTACGATGAAAACGCAAATCACGATTTCGGCTGGCGGCTTGATATGGGAGCGATAGAATATTCAGGCGACAGAGTTCTTAAAACCGTCGCGGGAACCGGCGAAATTCTTTTCGGCGGAAAGGTGCGCGCTAAAATTAATGTTACCGACGCGGGCAGTCTTTCACAAATTGATATTACCGTTCACGAGAACGAATGGCATCCGGAAGCTTGGCCAGACGAAACTGTTAAACGTTGGTTTAACATAAATCCAACGGGAAGCGGATTTAATTGCGACCTTACGCTCAGTTATAAAGACAGCGAATTAGACGGCATAATCGAAGAATTATTATTAGTTTATAGGTGGAACGGTTCGGAATGGAATGGAATCTTTCCGGCTTATCCACAAAACATAGATGAGAATTGGCTTACCATTCAAGGCGTTGACGAATTTGGCGATTTTACTTTTATCGAAGACGGTTTTCCCGTAGAACTAAATTCGTTTACTGCTAACGTTATTAACGAAACGGTTCAATTGAAATGGCAAACCGGAAGCGAAATAAACAACAAAGGTTTTTCCGTAGAGCGAAAATCCCTTTCTGCTCAAGATGCAAACGAGTGGAATGAAATAGGTTTTGTGGACGGCGCCGGAACAACCGCTGAACCGCATCAATATTCTTTTACCGACGATAACGTTAGCAACGGAAAATATTTTTACCGTCTAAAACAAATTGATATCGGCGGCACGTTTGAATATTCGGAATCAATTGAAGTGGAAGTCGGAGCGCCGGGTAAATTCGAATTGTCGCAAAATTTTCCGAATCCTTTCGGAAAAACTTCGAGATCGAAAAGTTCGACTACGAAAATCGAATATTCGTTGCCGGAACAAAGCGCGG
>JAADIR010000206.1 GCA_013151245.1 Chlorobiota bacterium | reverse complement strand
TGAACGGCTGGTCGCTCGGCTGATAAACGTAAAGGGGCGCGGCAAGCTCTCTTTCAATCACGGGAATATTCGCGTCCATTGCCGTTTGCGGCGTTTGCCCGATAAAGACAGGGCAAATCTTAAAGACATAACTAATCGAATAGCCCGGCTGCGTTCCTATTACCGGAGTCCATGCAAAGTTCGGATATTGGGTTGACAGACTATCTCCATCCATTGGGTTTACAAGCTCCGGCGGGTCCGGGAGTCTGATACTAAATTGCGTACACGCTTCTTCTCCGTTTGTAATATTATTTCCCTCGCCGTCGAAGAGTTTCAAACATAAATTATAATCGCCTTCGGGAAGGGCGTTAGTCGTTAAAACAATATTTTCAATTGACGGGTCGTAATGAACCGCGTTAATATCAATTATATCGGTTCCGTTTACAATAAGAGTTCCGGAGCCGCTTGGAGGTCCGGCGGGAACCGTAATTTTAGGAGCCAACGGCTCGTCTTCGTTCGTATAAGCGGTAAGCGTTCCTCCTTCGTCGTAAATGCTCATTGAAAAATAAGCAGATTGGTATTCCGCGGAAGACGTATTGGTAAGAAAAATTTGAATTATCGTCGGGTCGTTTTGCCAATCGGAAATTGTCGGCGGCGTTGGAGTTCTAACTGAAATTGAGAGGTTAACTTGCGCGTTTAGTACGCCTGCAAAAACAAAAATCATTAAAATAATTTTTTTCATGATGCACCGTTTGTTAAAATTTAACACAGTCATTAAACTTTCGAACAAATTATCAGCGTTGGAATTAATGATAGTTCTCGTAATAAAAAATTAGTAAAGACTATTATTAATAATCCGGTCAAATATTTTTTATAGCCTAAAATTTAATTAAAAATTAATAAACTTTTGTGATTAGAATCAACGCCATAAACGCGCCGGCGCAAAGACTCGGACTAGTAAAAATTTTTACGGATTTGCTTTATCGTTCAAACCGAGATTTATTATATGAAGGCTTTGAATAACCTCCCGCTAACCGTCATTCCCTAACCGTCATTCCGTGATGTTTTTACACGGAATCTATCCTTATATGGGAGATTCCGGCTAAAAGATTGCCGGAATGACATAAGATTTTATGTTATTCAAAGCCTTCTATATCGTTTAAGAAATAAAACTCTTTATTATTGTGTTTAGTTTTTAAGATAATTATTTTAGGAACGGCGATGGAGTTCGCCTTAAACATCTCTTCCGGAGATTAATGACTCCTGAAATTGTTATACTTAATAAAAGGAGTTTTCAATTGACGTCTCAAAATAATCTTCGCCGTAAAGCTTTACCGAACGCGGCTGATTTTCTTCCGATAATCAGAGATGAAATTCTTTTGCTCGAAAACGAACGGCTGCTTTCAACCATAGACGAATTGATTGAAAAAACTTCGGGAGAAAAATTTTACCTCGTGATGCTCGGTCTTTTCAAACGCGGTAAATCGTCAATTATCAACGCGCTGCTGCAAAATGAAATTGTCCCGACGGGCGTTATTCCTTTAACTGCGATAATTACTATTATTGAATACGGAACCGAAAACTATGCGGAAATAAATTTTCTTGACGGGAAAAAAGAAAAAATACCGATTGAGGAAGTTTATAAATTTGTCGCGGAAAAAGAAAATCCTAAAAACATAAAAAACGTAGCGCTGATGAAAATTTATTTCAATAGCGAAATTCTCAAAAGCGTTACTATTATCGACACTCCCGGCGTTGGGTCTTCGCTGGAACACAATACCGAAACGACGAATGAATTTATCGAAAAGATTGACGCCGCGCTATTTATCCTTTCGGTTGACGTGCCTATCACAAAAGCCGAAGTTGAATTTCTTAAAAAAATAAAAACAAGCGTCCCGAAGATTATTTTTGTGCTGAACAAAATTGATCTTTTTACGGCCGAGCAATTAGACGAAGCGGAAAATTACAACCTGGGCGTGCTTAACGAAATATGCGACCGCAAACCGCTTGAAATATTGCGTATTTCCGGGCGGAACGCGATTGCGGGCGTTGTTAAAGGGGAAAAAACGCTTATTGAAGAAAGCGGAATAAACTCTCTGAATTTCCGAGCTTGCCGCCAATGAAAAAGAAGAAATATTAGCCGAGTCGTTGAACAATCAAATAAATCATGTGCTTGACGGAACAATATCGATGGTTCGCTTCCGCATAGATTCTCTGCGGACGCCCGCAACGGATTTGGAAAAGAAACTGGAACGATTCCGTTATCTGCTTTCGGTTATGAAAACCGAAAAAAACGATTTCGACATTTTAATGGACGGGCGAACAAAACAGCTTCAGGCTTTTGTTTCCGAAAAAGTAAACCAAATAGGAAACAATCTTGTAAAAGAATTGGAAACCGATTTTGCCGAACGAAAAGAAGAATTTTTGCGAAGATTAAAAAATGAAAATCTGACGGCGTTTCAGGAAGAATATATTAAGATATTGCGCGAGCGGTTTGATAAACTGAAAGAAGACTTGGAAATTTACGTCGTCGAAGAATTTAAAAAAATTCTGCGGAAGTACGGCAGCGGCGCAAATAAATTTATGTCCGAACTTCTTAATTCTCTCGGAGATATGTTTGACTACAATATTGCCGGGCTGAGCGAAAGATTTGATCTGAATGTTTTTACAAGTTTCTACTACAATTTTGAAACAGAACCGGCTCTGCTGGGTTTGAACAGCGATATAATCCGGAGTAAAATGCCTTCGTTCATAATCGAAAAACTTGTGCTGAATAAACTGCTCGATATTTTAACCGCAAAAATAAATTCGAATTGCAGCCGGGTTATTTACGATATTACTTACCGCATTCAAGAATCGTTTATCAAATTTAAGTTTGATATAAACGATAAACACGATAGAATTCTTGACGACTTGGAAAAGGTATTGAACGCGACTTTGCAAAAGAAACAGCTTGCCGAAAAGGATATTGAAAACGAAGCTAAACAATTTGTTGAAAGTCTTTCGCGTTTGGAGAATATAAAGAGCGAACTTTCTTCCGACAAATCATAGCGCGACACATCGCAAAATTCGGTTTAAGATTAAAGCTTTCAGAAAGACGATTAAAAAATGGAACGCAGATTGCGCTGATTTGTTATGATAAAATATGATCTTAAAAAACTATAATAACTAATAAGAATCACAGTGATTCGGAGCCAAATTTTTCATAGAATAGATTAGTAATCTGTTTTTACAACAATAGGCGCAAATATTATTGGAAAAATATTTTTTATCGTTTTCGCAATTTATTGTTTTCTATAGTTTTATTTTTGACTCTGAATTGTTGAAGAAGCAGCGTTCCAATAACCCTTTAAAAATAAATTCTTATTTTGTCCGTTAGAAATTTTAAACAACTTGTGGTAAAAACTAATTCAATCGAAAAATTTTTCCAGATACCGATATGACCTATAAACCAAAATACAAACACGTCATTTGGGATTGGAACGGAACGCTTTTCAACGACGTTTTTCTGTGCGCCGATATCATGAACAACATGCTAACGCGTAGAAATATGCCTCAAATATCCGAAGAAGAATACCGCCGCGTTTTTACGTTTCCCGTTAAGGATTACTACGAAAAACTCGGGCACAAAACCGACGACGAAAATTGGGAAGTTATCAGTCGCGAATTTATCAACGAATATGAAAACCGGAAACTTGATTTCGAGCTTTATCCCGAAGCGAGAAAAATTCTACAAACAATAAAAGACGCGGGCTTAACGCAATCGATTCTCTCCGCCTATTCACAGAAAACGCTCGAAGAGATTGTCGATTATTTTAATCTCAGCGGCTATTTCATAAAATTAGTCGGGCTAAACAACATCTACGCCGCGAGTAAATTGGATAACGGCAAAAAATGGATGAACGAATTGGGCTTTAAAAACGGCGAAGTTCTTTTTGTGGGCGACACGCTTCACGATTACGAAGTCGCGCTCGAAATCGGAGCCGATCCGGTTCTGTTTACAAAAGGTCATCAAGCCGAAGAAAAACTAAAAGAATGCGGCGCCTCGCTGATTGGCTGCCTCGACGAACTGCAAAACATTTTATTCTAATTGAAATTCCGTTTTCCATTCTCCATTTTCAATTGTCCATTATACATTATAATCTGTTTTTCCTAATTACCGCGTCAATCTCTATTTCCACCGACAAATCTTCCCGAATCAATCTTTTCACTTCAACCATTGTGGAAGCGGGTTTTACTTCGCCGAAAAATTCCCCGTGCGCTTTTGCAATCTCTTCCCACTTTTCAATATCGACCGTGTAAATACGGGTTCGCACAACGTCCTCCAGCGAAGCGTCCAATTCCCGTAACACAAAAGCGAGTTTCTGCAGAATGTATTTTGTCTGCTCGTAAAAATCTTCCCCGACCGTTTTCCCTTCGTCGTCAACCGCCGTCGTGCCGGAAATGAAAATCATATCTCCCGCCTTAACCGCGCGCGAGTAGCCGTGAACGTCTTCCCACGCCGCTCCGGAAGATATTTTTATTCTTTCTTCATATTTCATTTTTCGCCCTTTATTCGTTTACAATTTCAACGGAAAATATAGTATTTTTTAATATAAAGAATTATTGAAAAACTAAAGTCCGATTTATTGCCGGAGAACGAAGTCTGAAACCTTTATTATTTTATAAACGAATAACTAAAAATAAGGACCTTTCTTTCCTGTTTGCGGGACAGCTTGTTTCGCAGATAGGCGACAGTATGTTTCTTATCGGGCTAATGTGGCTTGTGCTTGAACTGACGGGCTCCAAGTCGATTATGGGAACGGCGGCTTTTGTTTCTTATATTCCTATGCTGCTGTTCGGACTTCCGGCGGGGCTTGCGGTCGATACATACAACAGAAAGCGATTGATGCTTGCAGCCGATGTTTTAAGAGCTTTGGTCGTTCTCGTTATTCCCGTAACGTACGTTCTCGGCTCCATCAATATCCCGATCATAATTCTCGTAGCTTTTGCGCTTTCTTCGCTGGCGACAATTTTCAATCCGTCGCGCGATTCCATTGTGCCGTTTCTGGTTGAACCCGACAATCTGCTCAAAGCAAACTCGGCGATACAAGTCTCCAATTACATAGCCGTTTTGCTCGGACCCGCTCTCGGCGCGGCTTTGATAGGCGTTATCGGAATCGTTCATCTCTTTACGATTGATTCGTTTACGTTTTTAATTTCCTTCGTTACCATTTTGTTTATCTCCTATCGTCCAAAACCAACGGAAACTAAAAGAAGAGAAGGAAAACTATTAGACGGCATAACCGAAGCTCTCTCTTACGTTCAAAAGAATAAAAAAGTAAAATTCCTTTTGATTTTAACCGCGGCAAATAATTTTTTCATTATGGGACCGGCTATTGTCGGCGTTCCGATTTTCGTAAAAGACGTTTTAAATGAAGGAGCGACGAGCTACGCCCTTGTGGAATCTAGCTACGGCGTTGGTATGCTGTTCGGAGCCTTTATTATCAACTACGCGAGCCGCCGCTTTACAACGGGAAAACTTTTGCTTCTCGGAATGCTTTTCGACGGGATTACATATTCGGTTCTTTACTTTACGCACAGTTTGTATTTAATGATAATTTTAATTTCCTTCCACGCAATCGGAATTCCGTTTATCGTCGTGGCGCGGACTTCCCTCATTCAAAAATGGGTTGAAGATAAAAAACTCGGACGCCTTTTCAGCTTGGTAAATATGGCGGTCGTGGGCATGACCGCGTTAACAACGGGAATTACGGGCTTTCTCGCCGAGTCGGTTCCGATTGAACTCATTTTCTTCTTCTTCGGAATTGCGGGAACCCTTTGCGGAATCGTCGGCTGGCTCTACAAGGATTTGCGGGAAGGGTAAATTCTTTCTCAATTTATCGCGGCGAAGCTGCCTTTTAGCAAACCCGGATTTATCGCGGCGTAGCCCCGCGAAGCGGGACGAAGCCGGATTGTCTTGCTAAGCGACGTATATTTTACCGTTTTTTGTAGAGCGAAAGTCCCCTTTCGCTCAGCCCGCAGGCGGGAAAGCATTTTGAACTGGGAGTAAATTAATTTAGTTTTGTAAAAAGAGCGAGTTGTTTTTATTACGTTGTTAATCAAAATGAAATAATAAATTATTTAGCAGAATAGGACTTACGTTCCAAGGGAATCCGGTTTATGTT
>JAADIR010000291.1 GCA_013151245.1 Chlorobiota bacterium | reverse complement strand
CTTTTATGATATTCGGTTCGCAAAATCTCTTGTCCGTTAGACGAAAATTTAATAAAATACGAATAGCCGTTTCCGTCCAAAGAATCAAAACTCGCTCCGGTAATAATCTCACCGTTATCTAACTCAATCGGATAGAGATTTTTAATGTTTTTATTGTTTTGGTTTTCAATTGCTTCCCATTCAATATAACCGCTCTTTCCCAGTTTCATTATCCGCTCGCTGCTCGTAACTATGTACTTTTCGTCGTTTGTTTGAATAACGGAAAATAATTTTTGGTTGAAATTTTTAAGAAATGTAGTGGTTTGTGATAATAAAATATTGGAAAGAAAAAACAGCGTCGTTAACGTTATTAACCTCATAAACCGCCTCCTTATTACTTAGTCGTTTTAGAAAAGTAAAACTTTAATGTAATATAGTAATTTGATTTAACGGATTAAAGTCATTTTTTTCGACACAATCTTCCCCCCAACATTTAGGGCGTAAATATAGTTTCCGCTCGAAAGTCCTTTCGCGTCAAACCTTGCCGAATAATTTCCGGGGGCTTTTTTTTCGTCCACAAGCGTCGCTATTTCTTTGCCGAGTAAGTCGTATATTTTCAGCGTAACCGTTTGAGACGAAAAAACATGTCCCGGTTTCTCGGGGTTTTGCGTTTCCAGCGAAGGAACGGAATACTCAATTGTCGTCGTCGGGTTTCCGCCGGATTCTTTTGAGAACGGATTCGGATAGTTTTGATGAAGATTGAAAGATCCTACTTTCGAGTCGTTTTCTTCGTCAACTTTAGTAACGTTTACAAATTCAAAATCTGCGACAACGGGAAGATGATCCGACGCCAAAAGGACGTCGTTGGAATTCAATTCGTTTTCGGAGAGCTGTTCGTCTGAAAGAAAGGGAGTAAAAAGAGAGAAACTGTTTTTAAGTTTCAAAACGGAATCGGAATAAATCAAGTAATCCAGCTTCCCAGGCGGGTATGAACTTCCTTCGTCGTACCAAGTGAACGTCAAAGGGGAACCGGTTGTAAGCGGAGCCGCGTCGGTAAAATCGCTTCCGTCCCAATCGGGCGCAAAGTCTTCTCCGTAATCGCCGTTATCTAAAATATCGCCGGATAAAAATGTGTAGGGTTGTCTCCAACTTCCCACAAAATTCATATCGCCCAAAATTGCAATCGGAGTTTTATCTGCAATAGTCGTTTCTCCGCCCGATTCTTTCGCTTCGCGTATAAATTCCATTATTGCGTCAACTTCTCTTTGGCGTTTTTCGTCGTTCGTTTCGCCGCCGCAGCATTTTAAGTGCGCGCCGATAATTAAAAAATCGGTTTCGAATTTAGGGCGTAAATCAAGCAGAAACGCCGCGCTTCTTCTTCGTCCGTCCGCCGTAACAATATCAAACGTTTCCGTGATTGGAAAAACGGAAGCGACAATCACGTCGTAATCGCTTTGCGCGGCGAACCAACTTCCCGAAGAGAGCGGAATCATTCCATTTAAAAGGGTTGCCATATCGGAAGCGGAATGTCCCGAAACTTCTTCAAATGAAATTATATCGGGCGAAAGCGCGGTTAAAATTCTTTGAAAATAATCAAAAAGATTCGGATCGAAAATGCCGTCGTGTAAAACGTTATATGCCGTAAGGCGAATATATCCGCCGTTCTCTTTTTTAATTGAAAAATGCGGAAGAGGTTCAAAACCGAAATCATTAAACTCGTAAGTAAGAACTCCGTCGTTCGGCATTATATCGGAACCGTCGAAATCTTCAAAATAAATTTTGATTGCGTCGGAAGTAAAAATCGGACCGTTTACGTTCGCGGAACGGTCGAATGAAATTTCAAACCGGTCGGAAGTTACCGTTGGCGCGGAAATCATCCCGACTTGATAATGATCGATTGTCTGAGAATTTCCATTTTCATCGTAAACGGAACCGTAACGCCGCCCGAAATTGTAGCGAAGTTCCGCGCCGATTCCGCCTATTTGCAAACCTGTGCCGGCATTGTCGTCCGCGTCAATATAAATTGTTATTTCGTTATCGCTTTGCAGATTTATTTCGTTTCCCGTTTCCAAACTGATAAACAGCCGGTCTTCGTCGTTAAAAACCTGAAGTTCGCCGAAATCAACGACTCCGTTTCCGTTATCTCCGGAAGGATCGTCGTAAAAAAGCGGAACGTCGTTCCAATCCGAAAATTGACCGTCGATAAAAACTCTTTCCGCTTGGGCGAAAAGAGAGCTTGTTAAAAAAAGCGTTACAAAGGCGGGAAGAATTAAAAATTTTTTCACTATAATCTCTTTTTTATTTGAGCGTCTAAAATAGTTAAAAGAAATCATTCAAAAAAAAAGCGAACGACTAAGCCGTTCGCTAAAAATATAACCGTCGCGTATATTTATTCTTTTGAAGATTTATCGGTAGTCATTTTAAAAGGCGCGTAAATAGGGCACCAGCCGATAAACGCCGTGAACAGAGGAATTATTCCAACGGCTCCCCACCAGCTTTTAAAATAAAAGCCGAGACCGATTATTACAATGCCTAGTATTATTCTTGCTATTTTATCGAAACCGCCTACATTTTTTTTCATTTTATATCTCCTTTATTTATTTTGGGTTTAGTTCTCATTTGGGATTTTTAAAGATAATAAATATTCGCAACAGATATGTCGTTTGACTTACAAATCAAAAGTTTTAATTATGCGCCGATAATTTGAAAAGAGACGGTTAATATTCATTTAAACCGACCTTTCGCCGGCTTAATATTTAATTTAAAACTGTGAGAAAAAATGATTAATTTAACTTGCCTCTTATAATTAGAAGAGAAAAATGAAAAGAAGATATTTTTTGTTGATTTTTATCGCGCTGGTTTTTTCCGCAGCTTACAAAATTGAAACCGGCGAAAACGTCCCGAAAATACTTCTATGGAACAACGTTTTAATTAAAAGCTCTCCCACAAACGGCTCAATAACATTATACAACGTGAACAATCCGTCGAATCCTTCGGAGGTTTCAGAAATTTTAATTCGCGCCAACGGCGACGTAGCGATAAAATACAGATATCTTTACGCGGATTCTTTTCATGATTTGATTACTTACGATCTTTCCGATATTTCTTCGCCGACAGCAATCGACACGATAAAAAACGTTTTTAAAACTTATTATGATCCATGGATGGGCGGCGGCGTTATGGGGACGACAACCGGATGTTTAGGGTGCGAACAAACAATGGTTACAGACGCCGCGCCCGGAGCTACCGCCGGTTCGCTTTCCCGTTTTGCGATTGTGGACGATTATCTTTACTGTATTGACCAAAACACGCTTCATTTGCTAGATATTTCCAATCCGGCAAAACCGAAAAAATTAAATGATATTTATATAAACTGGAACGTCGAAACGCTCTATCCTAATGGAGATTACCTATTCGTCGGCAGCCGGAACGGTATGTATATTTTCAGTATCGAAGATAGAGCTAATCCCGTTCAGGTTTCCGAATTCTTTCATTTAACCAGCTGCGATCCGGTTTTTGTTGAAGACAGCGCCGCTTACGTAACGCTTCGCGAGGGAACGGTTTGTCAAGGATTCTTAAATGAATTGGATATAATCGATATTTCGGATATCGAAACGCCTCAACTGACAAATGCCGTTGATATGACTTATCCGTACGGACTTTCGGTGAAAAATAAAATCGCGTACATCTGCGAAGGATCTAACGGATTAACAATTTTGGACGCAAGCAACCCGAACTCGCCGGACACTCTTTCCAGATATAAAGACGGAACTTTTTTCGACGCCGTTTTGTCCGACACGCTGCTTTACATAACCGGAGAAAACGGAATTTCAATTCTCTCCGTTGCCAATCCGTCGCAGCCGAAACTATTAAATAAAATTTAGTTCCTAACAAGATTTAATATTTGGATCGACTTTTTCGAATTAAATTATTGAGTTATATGCCTGTCGCGGTAAACGGCAATTGATAATGGAAAATGGAAAATTGGAATGATGGAATTCCAAACATAACAATTGACGCCTCGGTTTGACCGGTTTTAATTTCTCATTCATATCGCGGTAAACCGCAATTGATAATTGACAATGGAAAATGGATAATTTATCTCGGCGAAGCGCAGCGGAGACGGATGGAAAATTGGAATTTTGAGCGTAA
>JAADIR010000028.1:3271-7426 GCA_013151245.1 Chlorobiota bacterium | reverse complement strand
GTTGTTATTGATATATAAAATCTTTGTTTCATAAGGATATTAAAATTATCGGATTAAATTATAAATCGGATTATTTCATTATCAAAATCGGAATATATCGTTTAATATTTATATAATAAAAAGTTCTGTTAAATTAGTCGTAAAGGATAATAAAGCACAAAAGAAATATTATTGATTGGACGCGCAAAAATTTAATATCCGTTAAACATTTTTATTAAAAATACTAGTTTATTAAAAATAATATAATGAAAAAAATAGAATTTATTAAATCGGTAAAAAGTATAAAAGACTTACCTAAGGGAAATATTCCCGAAGTTGTTCTCTGCGGAAGATCGAACGTAGGGAAGTCAACTTTCATCAATACTGTTTTCGGAAGAAAGGGGATCGCGAAAACAAGTTCGACGCCCGGGAAAACGCAAGCGCTTAATTATTATTTCGTTGAAGAAAAATTTTACGTCGTCGATTTACCCGGATTCGGTTACGCGAAAGTTCCGAAAAAGGAAAAAGAGATTTGGCAGAAACTGATTGCCGATTATCTTGGCTTCAGTAAAAATATTATTTACGCCTTCCATTTCATCGACAGCCGGCACGAGCCTACAAAACTTGACGTTACGCTGAACGGCTTTTTGCGCGAGTTGGAAATTCCGTATATCGTTCTTCTGAATAAAATTGATAAATTAAAACAATCGGAGTTGGCGAAAGCCAGGAAATCCGTTCGGCAATTTTTCCCGGAACTTCTTCCGGGCGAAAATCTCATTGAGTTTTCATCGACGAAAGGAATAGGGAAGAAAGAAATTCTTCAACTCTTAAAAAGAATCCTTTTTTGAAAGAATTATTTACCCGTAATTGCCATTGCAATAATTCCGGTGTAACCTTCCTTGATATCGACGAAAACTGTAGCCGGCTTAAAAGACAAAGGACGATTGCCGATGTTTTGACCGCTGTTAAGCGAGAAAGTTTCGCTTTCCATTTCATCGTTGCTTAAAGTAATGTAAGCGGCTCCGCCGCCGTAACCGATTACCGAATAATTTACAAAAACGCTATCGCCGGTAAAAATTATCGGCGCCGTTTGCGTTGCGGCTTTTGCGTTTGAAGCGGTCACCGCAATTCCAACGGAATTATTATTCTGTCCGATACTAATACTTGCGTCGTTGTAAGTGTTTTCAACCGTGTTATCTTCCGAACACGAAATGATAAGAATTGCAAATAGTGAAACAATTGTAAAATTAATTAATCTATTTTTCAAGGCAGCCTCAATTATTATTTTGAACAAATATAACGCTTTTCAAAGACCTAAAGAAGGAATATTTTACAATTGGATTGTTGTCGAGAACCATTTCTCGACAGAACAAACGGAATAAATTTTTGATTGCGTAAAATGATTTACGAACAAGGAACATCGAATTTCGAATGACGAAGTATGTAATTCATTGATTACATTTTTTTAGCGGGAAAAATGAACTAAAAACCTTCGCTAATGAAATCCCAACATGATTTATTATTTTTGTTTTCTTTTTCTATAAACATATCACGGCAAACTGCAATGGATAATGGAAAATTGGAACAATGGAATCCCAAGCATAACAATTGATGTTTAGGTTTGACTGATTTGAATTTCTCATTAATTCCATCATACATTCTTTCTCTTATTCTCAAATTAATCTTCAATATTTCTTTACCGCTGTGTAATAAAAAAGCAATTATACGCGGCAGGCAATAAAAAACAACTTGTCGCGATGTTCTTTATCGGAAAGGATTTAACTTGTAATACTAACTATAAAACTCCTAACCCGGACAAGCCGGAACGAAAAACAAATAGTAATTCTGCAATTGACGAATAAGAAGTAATAAATACTTAAAATGACTGAATGATTGCGCGTATATTAAAGAATTTTTTCCATTCAAACATACAGTCATTCAATCATTCTTTCTAAACTGTATTTACTATTTTTATTCTTTTGCCAAATATTATGCGAATATTATTTATAAGATACTAACGGAGTATTTTTCAATTGCGTTGAGTGAAACCGCAGTTTTACGTTCCGCCGGAATATTTTTGCGCCAATATTAAACTTGTGTGTTTACTTTTCCTTTTTAATCTTATGAAAAAAGGAAAAGATTTTATATAATTATAAGTTAAATTTTAAGAATAATTTCACTTCAATTTTAGGCGCAAATTATTAATGGGTTTGTCCAACAGAAATAAAAAACGGATACTTATTTTTACGCTTGTTCCCGTTTTTGCCGGCGTTCAGCTTTTAACCGAAGATATGCTTTTAAGGGCTTTAGCGGCAATTCTGTTGGTTATTTATGTTGGGTTTATTGTTTTCCTGCGCGATTCTCTCCGTTCGGAGGAGATTTTTTCCGAGCTTGACGAAGACGAATCGCTTTCAGACGATGAGGTTCAAAGACCCGCGCCTTCCGAGCATAAGATGGATGCGGACGTTGGCGAAGGCGTTGAAATTATTTCCAAACCTAAAGAGATTGAATTTCTGACGGAATCCCATTTGGATTCGGTAAAAAGAAGTTCGCCTACAATGTTCAAAACTCCGGATCTAAAAAAACAATTTAACGAAATTGCCAACGAAGAATTTCCGCACGGCGTTGACGGCAACGAGCAGTTTCTTTTTATTCTCGAAAAATTACTATCCGTTATTAAAGAAGCTTACATGGCAAATACTGTCGTCTTTTTTTGGTATAATCCTAAAACGGAAAAACTTATTCTCGAAAAATATGTTTCATCCTCGACCGATATAATACCGCAGAAATTCGATTTGGAAAACGACATTCTAAGCAAAATTGTTCGAACCGAAGAACCGGAATTTTTAACGAATATTACTCCGTCGGCGGAAAATGACGCGCTCCGTTATTATACGAGACCGCAGAATATAAAAAGTTTTGTCGGCGTTCCGCTCTTCTACAACAAAAAATTGCGCGGCGTGCTCGGGCTCGATTCGAAAGGGAACGACACTTTCGGAATCGAAACAATCTATTCGCTCGGTAAATTTATTCGCGTGATTTCGATTATCATCGGGCTGTACGATAAGAAGTTTTCCGAAAGTCAATCCAAAAAACGACTCGACGCCCTGCTTGGAATATTAGGCAACGATAACATCTTCGTTTCATCAAAGGAGCTTTACAAATCCATTGAAGACGCGGTACAAGAACTTATTGAATGGGACGCTTTCGTTTTTGTTATGTTCGATCCGAAGGAAAAGAAATTCAAAATTTCAAACGTGACAAAAAAACGCCCCTTAAAATATGTCGGTGAAAATCTGGAAATCGACTTGGAAAGCAGTCTTGTGGGGAAATCTATTTTAAGCGGAAAGCCGGTTTCGATAGGAAAAACTCCGAGCGATTCATTTATCCGCTACAATAAATCGGAAGACGTTTCTCTCGACGGTTCTTTTCTTGCCGTTCCCTTGATTTACGGCGGGAAGAATTACGGCGTGCTTTGCTTCGAGCATTTGAAAGATAATTTTTATAATCCGTCCTCAATTTCGTTTATAAAAAGCACTACCAGAATATTCTCCTTTATTTTGTATTCCTATTCCACAAACTCATATCTGCGTTCTCTACTTACCGTTGACGTTGACACAAAAACGCTGAATTACAATTCTTTTCTTACAAGAATGGAAGAAGACCTAATCAAAGCCGCATCGTTAAAGGTTCCCGCGGTGTTGACGGTAATACGCATTGACGACTTTATGGATGAAGATACGCTTTTTGAATCGAATCCGTTTGATAAGGTTTTAAAATCAATACACGGTTTTATTGCGGAAGACCTCACTCCGTTGAATTTATTCGGAAGATTGGACAGGCGTGTTTTCGGCGTCTTCTTTTTTAATCAGAATCCCAAAAACGTCTATCTTTGGGCTGAAAAATTGAGAATCAAAATCGCCCGTTCGCCGATTGCGGTTCATACCAAACAAACGACGTTCACGGTTTCAATAGGCGTTGCGCCCGCGAATGAAAATCTGGGCGCGGAAAAACTTCTGCACAACGCCGAACTCGCTCTCAAAAAAGCTATGGATAAAGGCGGCAACGAAGTTGTCAACGCAACTTAAACTAATGTAATTGATAATTGAAAATGGAGAATGGAAAATTATTTTTGCAGTCGTTGATGATTGCTCTGCATTTAGCGACAATAATATG
>JAADIR010000028.1:0-3161 GCA_013151245.1 Chlorobiota bacterium | reverse complement strand
ATTCATGGCGTGGATTAATAAAAAAAATTGTGACAAAACCATACAGGTTAAATGCTGAGAAGGAATATAAACGGATGAAAAATTTTCTAATCATATTGCTTGACGGAGTGGGAGTCGGCGAGCTTCCCGACGCGGCTGAATACGGCGACGAAGGAAGTAATACGCTCGGAAATCTTTCCCGCGCCGTTGGCGGTTTGAATTTACCGAATCTTCAAAAAATCGGACTGGGAAATATTATCGATATTCAAGGCGTTCCGCAAGTTGAAAATCCTTCGGCGTCTTTCGGAAAACTAACCGAAGTTTCCAGCGGAAAAGATTCCACAAGCGGACATTGGGAAATTGCCGGCTTGAAAGTGGAAATTGATTTTCCATATTATCCCAATGGCTTTCCGGATGAATTAATTGACAGATTTTTGAAAGCGACCGGCTTAAAAGGAATTCTCGGCAACAAAGCCGCCTCCGGAACGGAAATAATTAAAGAACTCGGCGACGAGCATGTGAAAACCGGTTATCCGATTGTTTACACTTCCGCCGATTCGGTATTTCAAATAGCCGCTCACGAAGAAGTAATTCCGCTCGAACGTCTTTATGAAATTTGCGAAATCGCCAGAGAGCAAGTCCTTATTGGAAAAGATTCGGTCGGACGCGTGATCGCCCGTCCATTCTTGGGCAAAAGCGGAAGCTATACGCGCACTACCAACAGAAAAGATTTTTCAATTTCCCCGCCGTCTCCGACAATATTAAACGTTTTGCAGGAAAACGGAATTCAAACAATTGCAATCGGAAAGGTGAACGATTTATTCAATTACAGCGGAATCGACGTCCAAGCGAAAACAAAATCGAACGCGGAAGGCGTGGAAAAAATATTGTTTTACGCCGGAAAAGAAAAAGAGAGTTTCATTTTTACTAATCTTGTCGATTTTGACGTTTATTACGGACACCGCAACGACCCCGAAGGATTTGCCAAAGCTCTGAAAGAATTCGACGACAGATTACCGGAGATTCTCGCCAATCTCGACGAAACAGACGCGCTTGTAATTACCGCCGATCACGGCAACGACCCGACGACGCCGAGCACCGACCACAGCCGCGAATAC
This sequence comes from Chlorobiota bacterium, assembly GCA_013151245.1. GTDB lineage: Bacteria > Bacteroidota > Ignavibacteria > Ignavibacteriales > Melioribacteraceae > JAADIR01. Next base: position 2,064 of record JAADIR010000028.1, on the reverse strand, counting down.
ATTCCGCTGCTCTTTTACAGAAAAGGAAAACCCGGACGCAACCTTGGAACGCGCGAAACTTTTTCCGACGTCGCGCAAACCGCCGCGCATTTTTTCAAAGTAAACAACAATTTGAAAGGGAAGAGTTTTTTAGAATAACTCCTTTTTTCATTACAGTGCGTCAATAAAAATCAATCCGAATAGTTTTGATTATAATCAAAACTTTGTTTTTTTACGCAAAACATTTGATTACAATCAAAACTTGTGCGTAAAATCATGAAATATATAACAAGAAAAATTTATTCGAGGAAAATTGAACCGTATCTCGGCAAGAATTTAATTAAAGTTATTATCGGACAACGCCGAACAGGGAAAAGTTATTTTCTCTTTCAGTTGATGGATTTGGTGAAAAAAAAATTTGACAAAGCGAATATCATATATATCAATAAAGAAGATTTAGAATTCGATTTTATCAAAAATTATTCCGACCTTCTTAAATATGTTGAAAACAAAAATTCAAACTCCGGCGAAAATTTTCTCTTTATAGATGAAATTCAGGACATTGTTCAGTTTGAAAAAGCGTTAAGACATTTTCAAACAAAAGGGAATTTCGATATTTATATTACGGGCAGCAACGCTCGGCTTCTTTCGGGCGAGCTTTCAACCTACTTAAGCGGAAGATATGTTGAAATTAAAATCTACGGTCTTTCTTATTCGGAATTCTTAAACTTTCACAATTTGGAAGATTCAGCGCAGAGTTTGGAAAAATATATTCGATTCGGCGGATTGCCTTATCTTCGCAATTTGCAGTTGGAAAATCGGGTAATATACGACTATTTGAAAAATGTTTACTCTGCAATTTTATTTAAAGACGTCGTTTTACGCCACAACATTCGCAATGTGGCGTTTTTGGAACGTTTAACGTTTTACTTAGCCGATAACATCGGACAGATTCTATCGGCGAAAAAAATAACCGGCTTCTTAAAATCACAAGCGATTAATTTTTCCAATAATATTGTTTTGGATTATTTAAACTACTTATCCGACGCTTTTTTTGTGATAAAAATTAAGCGAACCGATATCAAAGGTAAACGGGTTCTTGAAATAGGGGAGAAATACTATCTCGAAGATACCGGATTAAGACACGCTATCATAGGATATAAAAATTCGGATATCAGTCAAGCGCTGGAAAATATCGTATTGCTCCATTTGCTGATAAACGATTACGAAGTTACGATAGGAAAACTCGGAGAGAAGGAAATTGATTTTATTTGCGATAAAGGCGACAGACGAACATATCTTCAAGTAACTTTATCGTTAGCCGATAATTTCGTAAAGGAAAGAGAATACGGAAATTTATTATCCGTAAAAGATAATCATCGTAAAGTTGTAGTTACTGCGGATGAATATACGGCGGAGATGTATGAGGGAATAGAAACTTGGAACATTCGGAAGTTTTTACTGGAATTCAATTAAAATTTCAATTCCTTATTTCCAAAACCGCCGCGCATTTCTTCAAAGTGAACGACAATTTGAAAGGGAAGAGTTTTTTGAATTAATGTTTTAAGCCAACGAAATTGCGAACATATCCCAAAATAGCGCGCAGATTCTCATGATTGTTTATGATTTTATATGATAATTCTTCAGCGTCGATTATAACAAATCACAATTAATCCGCGTCCCGTTATATTTTAGAAACGTATTTTATTTATCTGATTAGAACCATTTTTTTCGTTTTAATAAAATTTTTGCTTTGCAATTGATAAAGATAAATTCCGCTCGGGAGCTTGTTACCGTTGAATCGGACTTCATAATTCCCCGGCGCTTGTTTTGCATTCACAAGCGTTGATATTTCTCGTCCTAGAATATCGAATACTTTTAAAGTAACTTGTTGAGATGCAAAAACCTGTCCCGACTTATCGGGATTTTGCGTCTCGACCTGTGGGATTGAATATTTTATCGTCGTAACGGAACTCCCGCCCGAACCTTTCGAAAACGGATTGGGATAGTTTTGATACAATTCAAATTTTGTGGGCAACTCTATTTCAACTTCAACAATTCCGGAATATTCAAAAGCGCCGTCCG